>RFQW01000031.1 GCA_009924765.1 Planctomycetota bacterium
CGCAGCAACTGCACGCCGCGCATGCGCCGACGCGCCGGCATGCCGGCGGCCGCCTTCGCACCCGCACCGCGCACCAGCCGCATCAGCACCGTCTCGAGCTGATCCTGCGCGTGATGCGCCATCAGCACCACCGGTGCTCCGCAATCCTTGGCGACATCGGCGATCGCCTGATGTCGCGCCGTGCGTGCGCGCGCCGCCATCGCCGCACCCGATTGCAGCGCCAGCGTGCGGCGATGCACGGGCACACCAAGCCAATCGCCCATGCGCTGAACGAAGTCTGCGTCCTTCGCCGATTCGGTTCGAAGGCCATGGTCCACCGTGACCAACTGCACCTGCCACGGGCCTCGCGAAGCCACGGCGCACATCAGCAGCGCCAGACCGGTCGAATCGGCGCCACCACTGGCTGCCACCAGCACCACCGATCCCGCCGGACATGCTTCAATCGACTTGTGCACGCAGCGTGCCAGCGGTGAACGCGACACCGTGCGCAAGCACTGCCTCAATTCAGGGAACGCCAGCACCGCCTCGCCACTCACCGCTGCGGCACCACCTGCGCACGCTCGGCCAGTTGCGCAGGGGCTGCCGGCGTGTGCACGGGCGCAAGCGACGGCTGCAGCTCGATCGACATCTCCACCTGCCCAGCGTGCGGCTGCGCCATGCGCCAGGAGATGGTGCCGGCCTGACGCAGACATGCCGCAAGCAAGCGTGCGGGCTTGGCGCAACCGCCACGCGTTTCAAGCGCGCCGCACTGCATCTCGATCATGCGGGCCAGACGATCGCCGTGCATGTGGCCCGCGCGTGTCCAGAATGGCGCGCCCATCACGCTCTCGCTCGGCTCCGGGTGCTCCTCCAGCGAAGCGGCCACGCGGTCAAGCCACTGTCGATCGGATGCGTAGACGCGCCAACCACCATGCGGCATCACCACCGTGCGCGCGTGCAGTTCGGCGGTGCCCTCACCGTCGCAGTTGCCGAACACCGCCTGCGCCAACCCCGGCTCGTCGCACGTGCGCGGAGCGTCCACGGGCATCGCCGCGCGCGAAGGACGCTTGGGCACGGTCTGGCCCGCTTCGTTCGCGATGGCCACGGCAACGCGGTCCAGCATGGCGTCCTGCGCATGCGTGGCGGCTTTGGCATCGCGAACGCGATAGGCCACGGCCACGGCCAGCGAATCCTCCTCGCCCTCTGCCGGCCCCACCACCACCGCCAGACGATCACCAAGCGAAGCCTGCGTGGCCGCGTCCAGATTCCACGCCGCCATGCGCTCGCTCCAGGCCTGCGGCACGGGATGCACCGGCATGTCCTGCATCCAGCACGCCACGGTCTCTTCGGGCATGGCCTCGAGCACCATGCCGGGCTCGCAGGCTCGCAGCGTGTCGCCCACGGGATCGACTTGCAGCTGCGCGCGCATCTGCACATGCATGCCGGTGCCGCGCGCCGAAAGGCCCCACACGGACAGACCGTTGGCGATGCGGTCATGACGCATCGCCACGGTGATCACCGCATCGTCGTCCATGCGCATCTCGCCCAGTCCGCTCGCAAGACTTGGCTGATCCGGCTCGCTTCCAACACGCAGCATGTCCTTCAGCAGGCGACTGTCGGCGCGATCGGTGATCAGCAGCCAGTCGCCGTGCAGACCACCCACCAGACCGAGCTGCGGAATCTCGAACCGCGCATTGCCGCGCATGCGGCCGCCCATGGCACGCAGCAGATTGCAGGCATCGTTGCTCTGCATCTCCAGCGCCAGCACCCATGACGGCCCATCCGCGTCGCGGCGCACCACCAGCGAGGCATCGCGACCGGCGCAGCGACGCAGCAATTCTTCGGGCGACAGATTGGCCTGCGCAGCGGCGGCTTCCCAGCGCTGCTTGGCGCCCATCTCGGTGAGCAGCGTCTGCACGCCTCGGCGCAACATGCACGCGCTGGCGCACTGACCTTCCTGCAGGTTGCCGCGCACCTGCACCACCGCGTCCACATCGGGTGGCGTGAGCGAGGCCACGCCAAGTGGCGGCGCCACGTTGGCGGCCAGCATGCAGGCAAGCATGGCGGATGCGAAAGGCATGATCACGCCTTGGGCCACGGCGCCATCGCCATCGAGGGTGTGCTGCGCTGCCGCGGCACCAGCCGCACGGGCATGGCGCGTTCAACATCGATCGACTGCGTGGGGGCGATCCAGTCCACCGAACGGCGGCCCAACTCGCCAAGATCCACATTGTCGCGCGAGGCGATCATCCAGCTGCCGCCCACCCAGCCCGCGGCCAGCAGTGCACAACCAGCCATCGCCTTCCACAGCGTGGTGCGGCGCGTCTGCACCACGCCACGCGCGGCCAGCTGCTGCATGACCGAGCGGCGCAAGTCACGCCCATCGCGGCGTTCGCTCGCCAGCAGGCTCAACAGCCGATCCAGTCGCTCGCGCTCAAAGCTCATTGCATGGCCTCCTCGGCGAAGGCCCGGTCGGAGGCGTCGGAACGGATCAAGCCCAGCATGCGACGACGCGCACGGAACAGGTGACTCTTCACCGTGCCCTCGGGCAGGTTCACCTGACGCGCGATCTGGGCAACGCCCCAGCCCTGCTGATGGAACAGCACCACCATCTCGCGCTGCTGCGGCGACAGCACATCGATGGCGGCATCGAGCAGTCGACGAAGGCGCGTGCGCTGCTCGCTTGCCGATGCAAGCGTGCCGGGGGTTGCACCCACGCCGCCGCGCGACTCCACGTGCACGCTGTCCGCCACCGGGCGATGCTTGTTGAGATGGTTCATCCACAGGCGACGCGCGATGGTGAACAGCCATGTACTGAAACGGAACCGATCGTCGAAGCGATCCAGGTTCGCCAGCACGCGCACGAAGGTTTCCTGCGCCAGGTCTTCCGCCAGCTCGCGACTGCCGCAGAGGCGACTCAGGTACGACTGCAGCGGCGCCTGGAAGTGCCCGATGATGGCCTCCATGGCGGCAGCGTCACCGCGACGCGCACGGCGCACGAGACGCTGCTCCACCTGTCGGTCGGGCACGGCCATCGCAGGATCGTACCTGCGCCCCCACCGCCGGTTTCAGCATTTGCGGCAAGAACCGCGGCTTACGCCACGGCCCGCAGGCGCGCGGTGCCCTTTCGGCTGCCCGTGGCCTGTGCCTTGGCGGCCGGGGCCGCAAGCACCTGCACCAGGTCCTGCGGCGTGCGGGCCACGCGGGTGGCGCCGATCGCCTCGGCCAGTCCCTCGGCGCGGTTGAACACCCCACCGCCGACGGCCACTTCCAGGTTCGGATGGGCATTGATCTCGCGCACCTGATCGATCAGCGCGCGGATGCCGGGGGCATCGCTGGCGCTGCTTGCGAACAGCACCAGGAAGTCGGGCGAGCGACGGTGCGTCTCTTCCAGGATCTCGTCGTGCGCCACGCCGCCGCCGGCGAAGAACACGTCGTAGCCCGCGGCATCGAGCAGGTCGGCGGCCATCTGGCCACCAAGGTCCTCGTTCTCGCCCTGACCGCAGAACAGCGCCACGGTCTTGCCGTTGCGGTCGGCGCGCTCGTAGCTGAGCTGCACCTGATCCACCACGGTGCGCAGCAGGCGCGTGGCGTAGTTGAAGCTCAGGCGCTCGATCTGGTCGCCACGATGCAGCTTGTGCAGCGACTCGTGGATGGGCCACGCCACGCACTCGATGAAGTCTTCGGCGCTCACGCCGCTGCCAAGGGTGCGCGACACAAGGCTGCGCACGGTGGCTCGGTCGCCCTGCAGCAGCGAGGGCAGCAGGATCTCGGAGATGGCTTCGAAGTTGACGGTGTGGGTGGCGCTCATGGTTGTGTTCCGTGTCTCGTTCACTCGTCGGCGACTCCGTCGCTTGAGAGTTGGGTTGCTTGGCCGCGTTCCTCGCGGCAGAACCTGTTTCGGCCCACGCCCGCACGGCCTGCCACACGGATTCAAGAACGCAATATCGGAACCTGCGCCCGCGCGTTATGCGACACCAAGTGGCCCTAGTATCGCGCCATGGCCGATTCCGCAGCCCCCGAACCCACGAACGAGCCCGCCTGGAATCAGGAGCGACTGGCGCAGGACCCGCATGCAGACCCCGAGAAGGCCGCGCGCGTGCGCGCCATGTTCAGCGCCATCGCTCCCAGCTACGACCTGAACAACCGTCTGCACTCATTCGGACTGGATCAGGCGTGGCGACGCCGCACCGTGCAAGAGGTTGCGCGACGACTTGCGCGCGCCAACCTGTCCGGCGTGCGCGTGCTGGATGTGGCGTGCGGCACGGGCGACCTGAGCGAGGCGTTCGCCGATGCGGGCGCAACCGTGACCGGCGTGGACTACACGCCGCCCATGCTCGATGTGGCGCGCACAAAGGCCGGCCGTCGCGTGCGTCGAGGCGGCAGCGCGCCCACCTATGCGCACGGTGACGCAACCGCGCTCACGCAGCCCGACGCAAGCTTCGATGCCGTGTCGATCGCCTTCGGACTTCGCAACGTTGGCAACGTGGCCGCAGCCATGCGCGAGTTCCATCGCGTGCTGCGACCGGGCGGCGTGCTGGCGGTGCTGGAGTTGTGCTGGAGTTCGGCCTTCCCACGTTTCCGCCGGCGCGCTGGGTGCATCGCCTGTACACCGAGCGCATCATGCCCTTCACCGCCACGCTGATCGCGCGCGATCGCAGCGGCGCCTACAAGTACCTGCCGCGCAGCGTGGACACCTTCCTGAGCCCCGAAGGCGTGGCCGACGCGGCTGCCAAGGCCGGGTTCGCCGATGTGCAGCTGCGCCGCCTCACCATGGGCACCTGCGCGCTCACGACGGCCGTGCGCCGTTCCGTATGATCGACCCCTCATGGCATTCGACGCCCTGACCTACGCGTGGAACCATCCACATCGACTCGGCCCGGCACTTGCCGGCCGATTCGCGGCCGACAGCGCGGGTCCGTGGGCACGCCTTGATGGAAGTTTCGACCAACTGGCCGAGGCGGTGCGTCCGTTCACCGCGGCCATCGTGTGCGGCCTGCGCGCCGATGCGATGGGCGTGCATGTGACGCCACAGGAAGTGAACGACGCGGTTTCACGCGACCCCATCCGCCTGGGCGGCTTCGTGGGATTGGATCCCATGTCACCCACCTGGCGCGAAGAACTGCACGCGGCCGTGGTGATGGGCATGCGTGGTGTGTGCGTGGCACCTGCGGCGCAGGGCGTGCATCCAACGCATACGCACGCAATGGAACTGTGGAGCGAGTGCGAGAAGCGCGCACTGCCGGTGCTGGCAGCGCCGCTTGGCACCAAGGTGGGCGCGGGTCCGCTGGAGTTCGCGCGACCGCTGGCGTGGGACGAACCCGCGCGCGTGTTCCCCAAGCTGCGTCTGCTGCTCGGCGGCCTTGGGTGGCCGTGGGTGGATGAATGCCTGGCCATGCTGAGCCGCCATCCGAACCTGTTCACCGAAACCAGCACGCTGATTCCAACGCCGTGGCGGCTGTACGGCGCGCTGCGCGACGCATGGGCGCTGGGCGTGCTCGACCGCGTGCTGCTTGGCAGCGCCTTTCCGTTCGCCGAGCCTGTCGAAGCCGCTGAGACCACGCTGCGCGTGAACACCTACGCACCGGTGCAGGGCCCGCGCATTCCAACCAAGGATCTGCGCGCGCTGGTGGACCGCGACTGCTTTGCCGCACTGGGAACCGCAGGCCCGCGACTGAGCGCCGGCGTGGGAGTGGCGGCATGAGTCGCGCGCTCTTCCTGCTGTGCTGCCTGTGCCTCGCCGGCTGCTACGCCGTGCAGTGGCCGTGGACCACCACCGATCTCACCACCTCGGGCCTCACCGACTCGCCGGTGAAGATCAACATGAGCGGCACGGAGTCGTGGTATGTCATCGAACCCGCGCAGGTGAGCTTCTATTCGTGCGACATTCCGCTCGACGACATGGCCAAGGGCCTGAAGGTGAGCGGCCAGATGGTGAACATCCAGATGCTGTGGGAACCGCGCCCCGGCATGACGCCGATCGAGCCGACCACGACCAACATCTCCATTCGCCTGGTGGTGTTCGCCGAAGGCGAAGTGGGCCTGTACGGCGGTGGCGGATTCGCGTGGCCGCGCGGCAAGCCCGAGGATGGCTCGATGGGTCTGCTGATCACCGGCAGCAACCTGTCGCTGATCGCGCGCACCAAGGGATTCGTGGATCTGATGAGCCCCGCGCAGATGCTGGGCACGGTCACCGCCACCATGGACGAGGCGCAGGCGAACACCATCCGTCGCGCCGCCAGTCAGGCCGTGACCAACGCGCTTGGCACCGTGCGTTGGGTGCGCGCCGAAGGTGACGCCCCCACGCTTGCACTCGGCGCTCGCTGAGCGCTCAGGTACCCACGACCAGCGGCAACAGCATCTCGGTGGCATGCGATCGCGGCGTACGCGCCGCAGGATGCGCCTCCACCGCCACCGCCTCGTGCTCCCAACTGCATGGGTCGTGCAAGGCGTGCGCGGCCACATCGACGCGGTGCACGATGTCCCAGGTGCCCACCATCGCGTCGAACAGCAGCGCCACCGCGATGGGCTGCGATGCCTGCGTGACCCCCGCCTCTTCCAGCAGCTCGCGTCGCGCGGCGTCGGCAGGCTGCTCGCCAACGGTCAACGATCCGCCACCCAGGAATTCCCAAGCGCCGCCGTAGGTAAGACTGCGCGCGGATCGCTGGCCCATCAGCCAGCCAGACTCGCAGCGCGCCAGGCACTTCACCCCAAGCGGACGCGCTGGCCCCGGCGCATCAGGTCGCTCACGACGGGCCACAAAGCGGTACGCCGACTCCATCAGGTGCAGCGTCACGCCGCCATGACCATCGCGCGCGTGCGCCAGCACATGCCAGATGGCGCCGTCGTGCAACTTCGGATTGTCGCGCTGCGCCGCGGCAAACACGCGATCCACCGCGGCCAGATCGGCGCCCGGCGGCACCCACAGTCCGGGCTCCACCAGCAGTCGCGGCGGTCGTCGAAGCAGGATCAGGCGGTCGCCTTCCATGCGCGGCATTCTGTCCGAAACGCGCGCGATCCGTTATCGTCGCCCCCATGCAGACCTCCGGCACCACCAGTGGCGTCAAGCTTGCCCAGCCCCCAGGCCTTTACCTGCTGTTCATCGTGGAGATGTGGGAGCGCTTCAGCTACTACGGCATGCGCGCACTGCTGGTGCTGTACCTGATCGCGGGCGCGTACTCGGTGAAGCTGCCTGGCGGCGAGCAGGCGCAGTTCGCGACCAGCAGCGTGGTGCAGGTCACCACCGCCGAGGGCGTGACCACCGGCACCGTCACGCGCGTGTTCGATGACGCCAAGAGCGGCACCGCGGTGCCCACGCTGCTGCTGAAGGTGAGTGCCACCGATGGCAGCAGCACCAACAAGAACATTCCGCTCGCGTCGATCACCGCCGTGAAGACCGAGGGCAAGGGCAACCCCGGACCCGGCTGGAACAAGGAGAGCGCCAACACGCTGTACGGCTGGTACACGGGACTGGCGTACCTGCTTCCGATCGTGGGCGGCCTGATCGCGGACAAGTTCATCGGCACGCACCGCAGCATGATCGTGGGTGGCCTGCTGATCGCGCTGGGTCACATCACGCTGGCCGTGGCGGGCATCGGCGGCGCCGACCACACCATGGCCGGTCAGTCCATCTTCATCGCGGGCCTGGCGCTGATCGTGATCGGCACCGGTCACTTCAAGCCCTGCGTGAGCGTGATGGTGGGCCAGCTGTACGGCCCCGATGATCCGCGTCGCGACGGCGGCTTCACGCTGTTCTACATGGGCATCAACATCGGCGCGTTCCTGTGCGCCTTCGTGTGCGGCACCCTGGGCGAGCAGGTGGGCTGGCACTGGGGCTTCGGCAGCGCGGCGGTGGGCATGCTGCTTGGACTGGGCGTGTACATGGTGTTCCGCGAGAAGTACCTGCACGGCATCGGCCTGGCACCCGAGGGCAAGCGCAATTCCTCCGGCTTCTTCCTTGCCGGTGGCGTGGTGCTGGCGGCGCTGGTTGGCCTGCTGTTCAACGGCGGCTTCTTCGGTGCACTGGAGAACGGCGTGCGAAGCGCCATGAGCACCTCTGCGGGCGCGTGGGGCATTCCCATCGCGCTGGTGATGGCAACCGCGCTCATGATCGGCTGGCTGCTGTCCATGCAGGCACCGCAGGATCGCGGCACCGTGGCCAGCATTCTGGTGTTCATCGGATTCAACACGTTCTTCTGGATGGCCTTCGAGCAGGCGGGCAGCAGCCTGAACCTGTTCGCCGAGGACAACACCAGTCGCGTGATCGCCGGATGGGAAGTGCCCACCAGCTGGTTCCAGTCGATCAACGCGTTCTGCGTGTTCATGATGGCGCCGCTGTTCGCGGCGATGTGGTCGCGCATGGGCGCGAAGGGCCGCGATCCCAAGCAGGCCACCAAGATCGGACTTGGACTGCTGCTGCTGGGCGCGGGCTACCTGTTCATGGTGTTCGGCGCCAAGCACGCCAGCGGCGGCCTGCGCGTGAGCATGTTCTGGCTGGTGGCCACCTACTTCTTCCACACCATGGGCGAGCTGTGCCTGTCCCCCACCGGTCTGGCGTTCGTCACCAAGGCGGCGCCCGTAAAGTTCGTGTCGCTGCTCATGGGCATCTGGTTCCTCAGCAGCTTCCTGGCCGGCGTGCTGGGCGGCTATCTGGCCGCAACCACCGAGGCCATCGAGGCGGGAACGATGTCGCTGCCGTGGTACGGCTGGTTCCGCATCGGCGGACAGGCCGACTACTACCTGCTGTTCGTGATCGTCAGCGTGGTGCTGGGCGTGATCGCGCTGGCAAGCAGCCCGTTCTTCACCCGCGTGCTGAAGGAGAAGGCGTAACCCGAAGGGCTACGCAGCACATCACGGGCACGGGCCGGCATCGAGCAGCAGCAACGACACGTCGCCGAAGTCGCACAGGCCGTTGCGGTCGAGATCGGCGGCGCTGCCCGGACACGGCCCGAACTCGAGCAGCGCGTACGCCACATCGCCGGGGCCCACCGTGCCGTCACCATCCAGATCGCTCGGGCAGGTGCACAGATCCGACGCCGGCGGCGCGTAGACGTACAGCTTCGGCGAGGTGGAATCCGAGCAGATGTACAGGCGCTGATCGCCGTCCATGGTCACCCCCTCGGGGTTCGTCGCCAGACTGGTCAGGCTGAGCGTTCCAAGAATCTGGCCGGTGCGCGAAACCTTCAGCAGCCGTTCAGAGGACTGACTCAGCAGCAGCAGGTTGTTGGCATCGGGGCCAGCGGCCACGGCGGGCACGGTGGCAAGCACCAGCACATCGGCGATGTCGTTCACGCCCAGCGACGCCGTGGGAAAGAGATCGGTGTAGGTGGAGGCACCCGTGGCGAACGATCCGGTGACGCGATACACGTTCTCCGGGTTCTTCTCCTTGATCGACACCCAGCTGCCGTCGCGTGGATCAAATGAAACGCCCTCGCTGCCGTCGTTGGTGCCCGTGTTGGGTCCGATGGCGATCGATTGAAGCGTGCTGCGGTCCAGCGTGCCTCCCGCCACGTAGGTGAACTTGTATGCGCGACCCAGGCGCTCCTCGGTCAGCGCGTAGGTGCCGCCGCCCATGTAGGTCAGGCCCTCGGTGTCGGCGAAGTTCTTCATGGCCATCTGCGACAACACCACGCCCGTCTTGCTCACCATCACCAGCACCGCACCACTGTCGGGCAGGATGAGCAGCGTGTCGCTGTCCCAGTTCCACGCCACGGCCGATGCGCCGGACAGCGTGGACGATGGCAGGCTGTAGGTGGCCACGAGCTGATAGCCCGAGAGGGTGACCGTGGCCGGGCATCCCGCGTGCACCCACGCCGCGATCCACGCAGTCAGACCGAAGCCCGTGGCACGGAACCGCCATCGCGTCGGTGTGAACATGACGGCAACCTATCCGTTCAACCCTGCGCCACCAAACGCAGCGGCACGCGGCCACGAAACGGCGCCGCAGCGACGGCGGCAATTCACTTCACGAAGGTGAGCGTGGCGCGATCCTTGCGCACGCCGGGGAACGCCAGCACGCGGTTGTGCATGCTCACGTACACGCCCGGCGCCAGGATCTGCACCGCCAGCAGCGCCTCGGTGAGGTTCTGCGTTGCGTCGGTGCGGCGAAGCTCCCACGGACGCATGGCGCCGGTGAACACCACGGCGCCGCGCGGGCCACCGGATGCCTGCAGGCGCTTCAGCGTGGCCTCGCCGCTTTCGGCAAGGCGGTCGGTGCCGTGCACCACGATCACGCCGTCGTGCGACTGCAGCTGCCCCTCCACCACCTCGGCGATCAGCGCGTGATCTGCGGCGTTCATGTCCAGGCTGTCCTTGTTCATCAGCGCGATGCGGGTGATCTCGGTGGTGCCGCGCAGTTCCAGCTGCGCCAGCATCACATCGAGCACACTCACGCCGTTCGACAGCGTGCCGCCGAGTTCCTCGTAGGT
>RFQW01000301.1 GCA_009924765.1 Planctomycetota bacterium
CCAGCACCATCTGGTGGCCGCCGGCATCGCGGTGCGCTGCGAGCCATCGCTGTTCATCGCCGATCGCCGCGCCAAGGACGAACAGGAGCTGGCCGCCATGCTCGAAAGTCAGCGCATGACCGAGCGCGCCATCGAGCGCGCCTGCCGCATGGTTGCGCGTGCCAGCGCGGGTGCCGGCGGCGTGCTGATGCACGATGGCGAGCCGCTGACCAGCGAGCGCGTGCGCGGCGAGATCGATGCGTTTCTGGCACGCGAGGGCTACGACAATCCGCGCTCGATCGTGGCTGGCGGGCCGCAGGGCGGCGATTGCCACCTGGATGGCAGCGGACCGCTGCGCACCGGCGAACCCGTGATCGTGGATGTGTTTCCGCGCAGCAAGGCCACCGGCTACTGGGGCGACAGCACACGCTGCGTGGTGCACGGCGCCATTCCGCCGCAGGTCGCGCGCATGCATGCCACGGTGGTTGCGGCGAAGGCGGCGGCCATCGCGGCGGTGCGCACGGGCGTCACCGGCGAGGCCGTGCACGCCGCCACGCGCGCGGTGATCGAGGCCGCAGGCTTCGGCATGGGCATGCCGCCCGCCGACGCACCTGCCACCTGGTGCGGCATGGTGCATGGCACGGGCCACGGACTTGGACTGGATGTGCACGAGCCGCCATTGCTCGACCGCGGCGGACCGGCGCTGGTCACCGGCGATGTCATCACCATCGAGCCGGGTCTGTACTGTCACGCCATCGGCGGCATCCGCATCGAGGACGCGGTGGCCGTCACGCCGCAGGGCGCGATCAACCTCGGTGGCGGTCTGCAGGAAGAACTGACCTGGGCCTGAGAAAGAAATGAGGGACGGGGGTCGTTATTGGAACCCGGCGGCGATTCCAATAACGACCCCCGTCCCTCATATCGGTCACTCGCTCTCGTCGTCGGCCTCGTCGCCCAGCTCGGCGTCGAGCGGATCCACATCCTGCGCGCGCACAAAGCCCTTCGCGGCCTGCTGGCACAGATCCATCAGCGTCTGATGCAGGCCCTCGTGGTCGGGGTGCGCATCCAGCTTGGCCATCACGTCGTCGATCTGCTTGTCCAGGTCGTGGCCCGAATCCACCGTCTCCACCGCGAAGTCACCCAGCTGCTCCAGCGCGCCGGCGAACCACGACAGCGTGGGCTTCTCCAGCGACTTCGGCGGCGTGATGCGCGTGCGCACGGTGGTCGCTCCGATCGCCACCACCGGACACTCGCCCATGCGGTTGATCGGTTCGCGGCACACCACCGCCACGGGCACCTCGTCGCGCAGCGCAGCCAGACGAAGACGGCGCGCATCGGCGCCCACCAGCGGGGGTTCCACCAGGTAGCAGCCCGGCTGCACCTTCATCTCCTCCACCACGCCGTGATTCAGGATGTGCACCTTCTTCGTGTCCAGCGCCAGCTGCAGTCGCTGGCGTCGCGCCTCGAGCAGCGGCAGGCAGATGGAACCCATCAGCGCGAATTCCTCGCCGCGCCGCGCCATCTCCAGGCCCTTCTGCGCGCAGCGCTCGGCCTCGAACCACTTGCCGCGGCGCATGGCAGCCTCCGCCAGCACCATCTGCTCGTCGATGCGGCCTCGGCTGGCTGAATTGCTCATGGGTGCATGCCTTTCGTTCAGGCTTCGGGGGTGGCCGGAGCGTTGGTGGTGGCCACGCGAGAGCCGCGCTTGTCGTCGGCACGCTGGCTTTCCTGCGCGCGCCCGTGCACGCCGCCGGCTGTCTCCAGCACGGCGTCGCACAGCGTCTGCACGCTGGCGAAGTCGGCGTAGTCGCGGCGGAGGGCCGCCAGTTTCTCGATGATGCTGCCGCCGCGCTCGCGGAACAGGCGCTTGTACGCGTCCTTCATCGCCTCCACCTCGGCGTCGCCAAGGCCAAGCCGCCGCATGGCGATGGCGTTGTGGCCGCGCACCTCGGCGGGATTGCCTTCCACGATCATGAACGGCGGAACATCCTTGCTCACGCGCGCCATGGCGCCGATGAAGCCGCGGGTACCCACGCGCACGAAGTGGTGCAGGCCCGCGCCGCCGCCGATGTTGGCGCCATCGCACACCGTGACATGGCCCGCGATCATGGCGTTGTTGGCCAGGATCGCGTGCGAGCCGATGCGGCAGTCGTGCGCGATGTGCACGCAGCCCATGATCAGGTTGTCGCTGCCCACCACGGTCACGCCGCCACCGTTGCTGGTGCCGCGGTGAATGCTGGTGTATTCGCGGATCTGGTTGCGGTCACCCACCTCCAGCGTGGTGCGCTCGCCGTGATACTTCTTGTCCTGCGGCGGCCCGCCCACGATGGTGAACGGATGGATGATGTTCTCGCGACCCACCACGGTGTCGCGATCCATGTGCACGTGCGCCACCAACTCGGTGCCCTCGCCGATCGTGCAGTCCGGGCCGATCACGCACCACGGGCCGATGACCGCATTGGCGCCAAGGCGCACGGAAGGATCGACGACGGCGGTGGGGTGGATCTTGGACATCGAATGGGTCACGTCTGTTCCGAGTCGACCATCATAAAGCGGATCTCGGCCTCAGCCGCGGGCTTGCCCGCCACGCTGGCTCGGCAGCGCAGGCTGGCGGTTCGCGCATTGGCGCGGATGGTTTCAACTTCCAGAACCAGCTGGTCGCCTGGCGTGACGGCCTTGCGCAGCTTCACCTTGTCCAGGCTCAGCAGCAGCGCCACGCGTCCGGTGTGCTCCAGCGTGCTGCTCAGCAGCAGGCCGCCGAGCTGCGCCATGGCCTCCACGATCAGCACGCCCGGCATGATCGGCTGGCCCGGATAGTGACCCTGGAAGAAGGGCTCGTTCACCGTCACGTTCTTCACGCCCACCGCGCGGCGGTCGCCATCGAGTTCCACCACGCGATCCACCAGCAGCATGGGGTAGCGGTGGGGCAGCACGCGCTGGATCGCCTTGGAATCCATGGCGCGGCCGGCGATCAGGCTTTCGGCCAGATC
>RFQW01000302.1 GCA_009924765.1 Planctomycetota bacterium
CAGCTGGACAAGGCGCTGAGCACGGCTGAAGTGGCGCAGCGTCTGCGCAAGGGACTTCGGCTGCCGGCCGGATCGATGCAACTGGTGGAGTCCAAGCGCGCGAAGCGGCACCAACGCATCGGCGTGGTACCTGGCGCAGGGTTCAGCATGATGGCGAAGGCCGCCGATCAGGGATGCACGCTGTTCGTCACCGGCGAGGCGCGCCATCACGATCAACTGGCGGCAAAGGCGCGCGGCTGCGATCTGCTGCTGGGTGGGCACTCGCAGACCGAGCGCGGCTACCTGCCGATGCTTGCGGCAAGCCTGAAGCCGCACATGCCTGGCGTGTCACTGGTGGTGAGTCGCGCCGACGCGCCGCCATTCCGCATGGCGTAAGCGAACCTACGCGTGGTCGTGCGCGCGTCCGATACAGACCCCCGTCCCTGTTACGCGGACGCAGTTTCGCGGGCCAGCATGGCCGCACCCAGCAGGCCGGCGTCGTCGCCGAGTTCGCTCAGGTGCACCTCGCACTTGCGCAGGCTGCTCGGGAACACGTGCTGCTCCACGGCCTCCTGGATGCGGTGCAGCCAGGGCTTGCCGAGCGCCTCGGTGACGCCACCACCCAGCACCACGGTGGGCACGCTGAGCACGGTGAGGAAGTTGGCGATGGCCAGACCCAGCAGATCGGCCGAAGCGTTCACCACCGATGTGACCAGTGGATCGCCCTTCTGCAGGCACTCCGCGATCACGCCGCTGCCGATGGTTGGCTCCGCGCCATCATCACCCGGCTTCAGGAACTCGCGAAGCATGCTCTCTGGATAGTGGCCGATGAGCATCAGCATGCTGCGCACCATCGCGGTGCGGCTGCAGTGCTCCTCCAGCTTGCGATGTCCCGGACCTGCGCCGGGGAACATGATCACGTGCCCGATCTCGCCCGCCGTATGCAGCGGGCCGCGCCACAGTTTGCCGTTGAGCACGAACCCGCCGCCGATGCCGGTGCCCACCCACACGGCCATCAGGTCACCACGACCCTTGCCGGCGCCCACGCGACTTTCGCCGAAGGCGGCCACGTTCACGTCGTTGTCCACAACCACCGGGCGATCCAGCTTCTTCGCCAGGATGTCGCGCAGCGGCACGCGCTTCCAGCCAAGGTTGCCCGCGTGGATCACCAGCCCCTTGTCCCAGTCGACCGCGCTCGGGGCGCCCACACCGACGGCGGCGATGTCCTTCAGCGACAGCTTCGCCTCGCCGCACGCGCGCTCGATGCCTTCCACCAGACGGCTGATCACCTTGTCGCGGCCCTCGAGCGCCTTGGTCTTGCGCTTGCAGCGACCCAGGATGCGGCCCTTCTCGTCCACCACGCCAATGGCCATGTTGGTGCCGCCAAGGTCCACGCCGATGACTGGTCCGTCGAATCGATCCTTGCCCATGGATGCAGAGCGTAGCGGCACGGGAACGCGCACCGTTACACTCGCCTGCGCATGTCGGAAACCCATCCACTCACCACGCAGGAAACCGCGCACGTGGCCAAGCTGGCACGTCTGGCGGTTCCGGCCGACCGCATCGAGGCCATGCGCACGCAGTTGGTGGGCGTGCTTGGACACGTGGCCAAGCTGAAGGCGATCGATGTGGAGGGCGTGCAGCCCATGACCACCCCCTTCACGCAGGTGAACCGACTGGATGAGGACGAGCCCGGCCCCTGTCTGGACATTGCCGACGTGCTGCGCAACGCCCCCGCCGTGGAAGGCCGCTATCTGGCGGTGCCGAAGGTGCTGGCCGAGGACGCCGGCGGATGAACTTCGTCGACGCCACCGATCTGCGCGATGCCGTGCGAAGCCGCAAGGTGAAGGCCAGCGATGCCGTGGCCGCGACGCTGGCCAGGGCGAAGGCCGCCAACGCCAAGCTGAACGCCTTCCATGAAATCCTGGAAGAGGACGCGATGCGTCAGGCGAAGGCCGTGGACGACGCGATCGCCGCGGGCCGCGACCCGGGACCCATGGCCGGCGTTCCGGTGGCCGTGAAGGACAACATCGCCACCCGCGAAGGCCGCACCACCTGCTCGAGCCGCATGCTGGAGCACTATCGCTCACCGTTCGACGCAACATGCATCGAGCGACTGCGCGCCGCCGGCGCCGTGGTGATGGGCAAGACCAACATGGACGAATTCGCCATGGGCAGCAGCAGCGAGCACTGCGCCTGGGGCCCGGTGAAGAATCCGTGGGACATCACGCGCGTGCCGGGCGGCTCGAGCGGCGGAAGCGCGGCGGCGGCGGCTGCGGGCATCTGTGGCGTGGCGCTTGGAAGCGACACCGGCGGAAGCATTCGTCAGCCCGCGTCGCTGTGCGGCTGCGTTGGCTTCAAGCCCACCTACGGACGCGTGAGCCGTTACGGACTGGTGGCCTTCGGCAGCAGCCTGGACCAGATCGGACCGCTCACCCAGAGCGTGCGCGATGCGGCACTGACCTACGCGGCGATGGCAGGCGTGGATCGTCGCGACAGCACCAGCGCGCAGCTTGCAGTCGAGGATCCCGTCGCGTCGCTCGAGCAGCCCATCGCCGGCCTTCGCATCGGCGTGCCCGCCCAGTACATCAGCGACGCGAACGACCCGCAGGTGAACGCGCTGGTGCGCGAATCGCTGGAGCGACTGAAGGCGCAGGGCGCGTCGATCGTTCCGGTGGAACTGCCGCTGACCGACGTGGGCATCAGCACCTACTACGTGATCGCTCCCGCCGAGGCGAGCGCCAATCTGGCCCGCTTCGACGGCATCCGATACGGCCATCGCGCACCTGCGCGACCGGGGCAGTCGCTGGACGACCTGTACGCCGAGAGTCGCGGCCAGGGCTTCGGTCCCGAAGTGCAGCGCCGCATCATGCTTGGCACCTATGTGCTCAGCGCCGGCTACTACGACGCCTACTACGGCCGCGCGCTGAAGGTGCGCCGCCTGATCAAGGCGGAATTCGACCGCGCCTTCGCGAATTGCGACGT
>RFQW01000303.1 GCA_009924765.1 Planctomycetota bacterium
TAGGTGCCTTCCTGCTCGATGGGATTCTGCGTGGCCATCACCAGGAACGGCTGCTCAAGCTTGTGCGACACGCCGCCCACGGTCACGCTGCGCTCCTGCATGGCTTCCAGCAGCGCGCTCTGCGTCTTGGGCGTGGCGCGGTTGATCTCGTCGGCCAGCACGATCTGCGCGAAGATGGGTCCCTTGCGGAACTGGAAGTCGCGACCGTGCTCACCCTCGACCACGATGGTGGTGCCGGTGACGTCGGCGGGCATCAGGTCGGGCGTGAACTGGACGCGGCTGAACTTCAGCTGCAGCGCCTGACTGAGCGTGCGGATGAGCAGCGTCTTGCCCAGGCCGGGCACGCCTTCCAGCAGCACGTGGCCGTTGGCGAAGAGGCAGGTGAGCGTGCCTTCCACCACATCGGTGTGGCCCACGATGGCCTTGGCGATCTCGGCACGCACCTTCTCGAAGTCGCCGCGGAATCGCTCGATCAGTTGTTCGGTAGCGGAGTCGGCCATAAGGCGGAATGGTACGAAAGGGCGTGGGCGCGCTGTCGGCACGCGTGGTAGGTTTCCCCGGCTCGCCGGTGTCGGCGAGTGGCTCCCCAGGCGGGGGAAGGCGGTGCGAATCCGCCACGAACGCGTCACCGTGTGCCAGCCGCGACCAGCGGCCGGCGAGTCGGGTCTATCGCCTGCGGAACCATGGGTTGCTTCGCCCGCGCGAGTCGGGTGAACGGCTGGAGCGCGCCGAGCGGCGTGCGCGGCAGGTTCATCGCGTGCGGGGTTCCTCTTGTGGCCTGCCGCGCGATCGGTGGGCGGAAAGTTCCCGGTGTTCCCATGAAGACCATGTCCCTCACGCTTGGCGCGGTCGCGCTGCTGTGCTCCACCTCCGCATTCGCCGCGCTCGTGTCATCGAACACGATCGGCAGCGGCCTGAAGAGCGCGACGCTGCAGTTCGATTTCGAGACGGGCAACGCGCATCTGGTCACGCTGCGATGGGATGGCGATCTGAACGGCTTCCAGGCGCTGCAGATGGTGGCCACGCAGGTGAGCGGCGCGCAGCTCGACTACCAGAGCTTCAGCTTCGGCAACTTCGTCACGGGCATCGGCGTGGGCGGCGACTACCAGTACGGCGAAGGCGACCTGTGGCCGGTTGAGAACTACTGGCACTACTGGAACGCCGAGGGCATGGGCGCTTGGACCGAGTCGATGGTTGGCGCCGATGTGCGCATGCTGTCGGATGGCTCGCGCGATGCCTGGGTGTTCGGCTCCAGTGTCATGCCGCAGGCCGTGCCGACCCCTTGTGTGATGGCACTGGTGGCTGGTGCAGGTCTTTGCGCGCGCCGTCGCAGGGCGTGAGTCGATGCCAGGGGCGTCTTGGAACGATCGATTTCCTGAAATTGTCCGTTGACCTGGAGCCCCTACTCGCTTTAAGGTGCGCCCATGCATCTGGGGCAACTTGTCATGCGTGTCCGCCGGTGGCGTCGAACGGCTCCAAGCCTCGTCCTTCTTCTGACGAGTGCGGGGATCGCATCGCCCGATCGGCCAACGGTGTGGGGGTTCGCGCAGCCAGCGGGCGCCGCCGCGAACCACAGCGCATTCCGACAACTGTTGATCATGTATCCCAGGTCTGGTGAGACAGGCACCAGCCTGGCGCAGCGATTGGCAGATGAAATTCGCTCTCGTAAGCTCACAAGCGATCGTGTCGGAGTGCTGATTTACGGCTATGGTCGCTTCACGCCGCCGCTCGCCTACGACGCGGGAGACGCGGTAACACTCGATTCCTCGATTGCGGGACTTGCAAACGGAACACCATGGTTGGCGAGTGGCTTGCCGAAGGCGCGCGCATGGACAGACGCCTTCATTGCGGAGTATCGGCGACTCCAGTTGAGGACCGGCCTGCCTTCACCAGCCAGATTCCACATGGACTGTGAGCTTCGACTGCCGAAGCTGTGTTATCAGTGGCCGGATGCCTCCGGGCTCCACGATTGCTGGGACACACCGCCGTTGCAGGTATTTGATGCACTTGTCGCCGACGCGCGCTGGTCAACGGAACGGATACCGTTTGCGGTTTCAGGCGGTGTGACTTGGCGAACCCTTCGCGAGATTCATGAGCTCGGTGGTGCGCCGGCGTGGAACAGCGCGTTGCCCCGTTCCGCCGAAGTGAATCGCGTTTGGAGTAGGTGGTTCGATGCGATGCAGCGATCGGTGATGGAGGGCGCGCTCGATCAGGCCCTCTACGGGCCCGTTCGAGAGGCATGGCCGGATTGCCGATCAAGCGAATTCGCTCAGTCGCTCCGCGTCGACGGAGCGTTGCAGGCGGACGGCACCCGACGAACCTACCGCGACTTCGAATGGTGGCTCAACGGGTGGATGGACAGTGCCTGGTGCGGAGCCGCCGACCTTCAGACGCCCGCGATGTACGTCTGCGGCACGAGTTTCACCTCGTCGGATGCAGACTGGATCGATGCGAACCTTCGGATCGACCGCGCCAACCTGGATGCCTGCCTGCACTCTTTCGGGGGTGCTGATCCATCGACTGTCACACCATGGGTCATGCTGCCAGGCACGAAACTCCCGACCGACGAGACGCGTGAACGTGAGATCGATGCCGATGTGCTTGATGAGCGAGTCGCGATGATGCGCTGGCGTGGATTGAGCGAGTTTCAAGTCTGGCCCGGCGCATCGGCGCAGGATTGGACGAGACTTGCGCGCGGGGTTGATGCGGTCTGGTCGGCGGAGGTATTTGGCGCATCGCTTGTTCACGGGATGTGCGATGCGCCTGACCTTGATGCGCGCATCACACGTGCCGATCGGTGCGTGGCGAATGTGACGTCCGATGCCGGGCTGATCGATCTGCGTGTGACGGTTCGCGGCGAGGCTGGTGCTGCGGGCCCGTGCGCGCGTGACCGCGTGCTCGTGCATGTCGAGGGGTTTGGCCAACCAGGCACGCTGTTTG
>RFQW01000304.1 GCA_009924765.1 Planctomycetota bacterium
TGCTTCTGGGGCATCGAGTACCGATTCCAGCAGTGCCCCGGCGTGGTGAGCGCCGAGAGCGGCTACATGAACGGCAAGACCGACAACCCCGACTACGAGGCGGTGTGCAGCCACACCACGGGTCACGCCGAAGCCGTGAAGGTGACCTACGACCCGCGCAAGGTCACCTATGCGCAGCTTCTGCAGGGCTTCTTCCTGATGCATGACCCCACGCAGCTCGATCGTCAGGGACCCGATGTGGGTGACCAGTACCGCAGCGCGGTGTTCACCGTGGATGCCGAGCAGCAGCGCGAAGCCGAGGCCTTCAAGGCGGCGCTGCAGCTCACGCCGAAGTACGCGGGGCGCAAGATCGTGACCGTGATCGAGCCGGCGCGGAAGTTCTTCTCCGCCGAGGACTATCACCAGGACTACGTGGAGCGCACCGGGCGCGCATGCCACGCCACCAACCCGTGGCCGCAGGTGTTCGGCGACGCCGAGAAGAGCAAGGGTGCTGAAGCGCCGGCGGGGCACTGAGCGATGCGTGCGCGATCAATCCTGGCAGCCGGCATCGGTGCGCTGTCGTTGTGTGCGCTGCTGGGGCTGCAGACCGCGCAGCAGACGCCACCCATCCGCGTGCTGCCTGCCGCCGCGTACGCCAAGGCGCTGGTGGACTTCGCCAGCGCCGCTGAACTTCGCCGCTACCACGACCTGATCGCGATGGAGCCGCATGTTGCGGGCACCGTGGGTGATGTGCGCCAGATCGAGCGCATCAAGCAGGCCTTCGAGGCCATGAACCTGGCCACGCGCGTGGAACGTTTCCGCTGCCTGCTGAGCCGACCCATCAGCGCGTCGCTGGAGATGGTGGATGATGGAGCCGAGCCCGCCGCGGCGCCCGCTGCCGCACCGTCGCCTCGACGCGGCGTGGTGTCGCTGCCCATCAACGAGCGCAACCTGCTCGAGGATCCTGCCACGGCGCACCCCGACCTGTCGTATGGCTGGAACGCCTACAGCGGCAACGGCGACGTGACGGCGCCGGTGGTGTACGCCAACTATGCCACGCGCGAAGACTTCGCGAAGCTGAAGGAACTCGGCGTGGACGTGAAGGGCAAGATCGTGATCGCGCGTTACGGCAAGTGCTTCCGCGGCTACAAGGCGCGGTTCGCGCAGGAGGTGGGCGCGGCCGGACTGATCATCTACACCGATCCCGGGGACTCGGGATTCACCAAGGGCAAGGTGTGGCCCGACGGTGGAGGTTGGGCGAACGACCTGTGCATCCAGCGTGGCACGCTGAACACGCTCCCGTATCCGGGTGATCCCGGAACGCCCGGCGTGTTCTCTTCGGACAGCGTGGTGCGCGATGATCCGGCGAAACTGGATCTGCCCACCATTCCGGTGCAGCCGATCGGCTACGCGGCGGCAGGGCAGATCCTGGCGCGCTTCAAGGGCGCGGATGTGCCCGAGGCGTGGCGTGGCGGACTGCAGCTTCCATATCGCCTGCAGAGCGGCGAGGGATGGAAGGTGCGCCTGGCCGTGAAGCAGGAGCGTTTCATCGGCGTCTCGGCCAACGTGATCGCCACGCTGCCCGGTGCGGTGCGACCGGACGAGAGTGTGGTGATCGGATGCCATCATGATGCGTGGGGCTATGGTTCGGCCGATCCCGGCGCGGGCACCATGTGCCTGCTCGAGACCGCGCGCTGCGTGGCCGATCTGGCGCTGCGCGGCATCATGCCTGCGCGCAGCATCGTGTTCGCGGCGTGGGGTGCCGAGGAATTCGGCATCATCGGCAGCACCGAGTGGGTGGAAGCGCACGACGCCGAGATGCGCACGAGCGCGGTGGCATACGTGAATCTGGACATGGCCGCGATGGGCCCGAATCCGGGCATGTCGCTCTCGCCCGATCTGGATCCCGTTGCGCGTGCCGCCGCGGCGATGGTGCCGGCGGCCGGTGAGCCGACGGAGACCGTGTTGGCGCGCATGCAGCGACTCTCCGAGGGCCGACCGCTGTTCGGACCGCTCGGCGGCGGCAGCGACCACATCAGCTTCGTGTGCCGCCTGGGCATCCCCAGCGTCAGCATGGGCGCGGGCGGTTCCGCGGGAACCAGCTACCACAGCAACTACGACACGGTGAACTGGTATCGCGCGGTGGTGGGTGACGACTATGCGAGCGCGCGCATGGTGACGCAGACCACGCTTGCACTCGCGGCGCTGGCGGCCGAGGCGCCATGCACGCCAGCGCGCGTGCAGTGGGTCGGGCGAATGGGCATGGAGCAGCTCGAGGCGCTTGAGAAGCGCACCAAGGATCCACTCATGCTCGAGCAGTTGAAGCGCGTGCGTCCCGGCTTCCAGTCGATCATGCTGCGAGGCGAAGCCATCGATCGCGCGCTCGATGCGACGGCCGAACTCACGCCGCAGAACGACACGCGCGTGCGCAGCGGCATGCGGCGCTTCCAGCAGGCGTTCATCGATCCGAAGGGCCTGGATGGGCGTCCCTGGTTCCTCAGCCTGCTGGCCGCCAGTGATCGGGACGATGGGTACGCGGCCTGCATGCTGCCGTTGCTGAGCGAGGCGATCACGGATGCCGATCTGCAGCGGCTGGAGGCCGCCACCGAACGCATGCAGAACGCGCAGGCCGCCGCGGGCGACGCTCTGACGCAGATCGAGATGGGCCTGGGCATGCACGGCGCGGGCTGAAGTTCACGCCTTGCGCGAACGCGATGGCATGTGTGGTCCGTAGACTGTGACCATGCCAACCATGCTCACGCTGCTCGCGATGCTCTGGATCGCCCCCACGATGCCGCAGGGCGCCGTGCCGCCGGCACCCAATGCCGCCGCCGCGGAATCGCCGCTGGTGATCGATCCGCCGCACATCGACCTGGGCGCCATCGCGCCGGGTTCGGTGCAGACGCGCACCTTCACGCTGCGAAACGTGAGCGGCAAGCCGGTCACCATCGTGTCGGCGT
>RFQW01000305.1 GCA_009924765.1 Planctomycetota bacterium
GACGAGTACCAGAGCATGTCGAAGAAGCTGATCATGGCCTTCCTCGAGCGCTATCGCGAGGTGGGACCGTTCGCGCAGGCGGTGCGGCCGCGCAATCCGCCCGACAACTCGCCCTTCGTGGATTGGGACGCCGACCACACGCACGCCGTGGTGCGCGATGTGGAGGATGTGGATCGCCTGGTGCGCGAGATCGAGGCCGACGGCAAGAGCGTGCCGGTGCTGCTGCGCCAGTACCTGAAGCTGAACGCGCGCCCGATCGCCTTCAACGTGGATCCGGACTTCGGCAACGTGGTCGACGCGCTGATCTACATGGATCTGCGCATCATGCCCACGCGGTTGCAGGACTTCTATTTCACCGCCGAGGGTGGGGCGAAGTTCCGCGCCTTCCACGGCATCGAAGTGCCCGTGAAGTGAGCGGCTTGCCCTGCGGGCCGCGATGGGCGAGGATGCCTGCATGAGCGATCCGCGCGTGCAGAGTTCCCGTGGCGAGTGCGAGATCGCTGTTCGCCATGGCGGACTGACCGAACTTGGCGCGGGTGTGCTGCGCGTGGCGCCCAACGCGAAGACGGTGATGCTGGCGATGGACGAGGCGGTGCAGAAGCCGTGGGGCGAGCAGGCGCGCGCATCGCTGGAGCAGGCCGGTTTCCGCGTGGCCACCATCGTGCTGAAGGCCGATGAATCACACAAGTGCATCGCCGCCGTGGAGCGCGTGTGGGCGGCCATGCTGCAGGCAGGGATGCAGCGCAGCGATTCGATGGTGGCGCTCGGTGGTGGCGTGATCGGCGACCTGGCGGGCTTCGCGGGGGCCACCTACCAGCGCGGCATTCCACTGGTGATGGCGCCCACCACGCTGTTGGCCATGGTGGATGCGGCCATCGGCGGCAAGACGGCGGTGAATCTGCCGCTTCCATCGGGAGGGCTTGGCAAGAACATGGCTGGCGCGTTCCATGCGCCGGCGTGGGTGCTGTGCGACGTGGACACGCTGGGCACGCT
The DNA here is from genome assembly GCA_009924765.1 of Planctomycetota bacterium. GTDB lineage: Bacteria > Planctomycetota > Phycisphaerae > Phycisphaerales > SM1A02 > SYAC01. Next base: position 994 of record RFQW01000305.1, read on the forward strand.
GTCGCCGCGCGACTATCGCTGCGGTTTGGCGGAGTGTGTGAAGCATGCGCTGATCGCGGACCCGGCGCTGCTCGATTGGATCGCCGCGAACCACGCCGCCATCGAGGCTCGACAGCCGTCCGTGCTGGAGGATCTGGTTCGCCGCTCCGCCGCCATCAAGGCAGCGGTGGTGAGCCGCGACGAATTCGAGCGGGGGGAGCGGGCCCACCTCAACCTGGGCCACACCTTCGCCCACGCCCTCGAGGCGCTGCTGCACGACGAGCTGCGCCACGGCGAGGCGGTGGCGATCGGACTGGTGGCGGCGGTGGCGGCCAGCAAGGCGGCGGGATGGTGGCCCAGCGCCGACGCGCAGGCCTTGGCCGGAACGATTGCGCAACTTGGCCTGCCGACTCGGGTTCCAAAGCCTGTCGGCGCCGCGGCCCTGCGTGCCGCGATGGGTTTCGACAAGAAGGCCGAAGGCGGGCGGCAGCGATTGGTGCTGCTGCGCGGCCCCGGCCAGCCTGGCGTGCTCACCGATCCGGCCGCCGAAGTGGTGGCCGCCGGATGGTCCGCCGTGGGTGCCACCTGAACCGTCGCAGGATTCACGCACGCAAAACACAGTTCGCAGGGGCATTCGGTCGATACACCTCCGTCCCTGTGGGTGCGCGCCGGAGGCGCGCGGGGACACGCCGAGACTCCCGGATGGAGTCGCCAGAGGCTGTGGTGCACGGATGCGCACGATCGCGATCGTGAATCAGAAGGGTGGTTGCGGCAAGACCACCACCAGCATCAACCTGGCGGCAACGCTGGCGGCTCGCGGTCTGCGCACGCTTCTGGTGGACATGGATCCGCAGAGCCATTGCGCGGCCGGACTGGGCGTCCCCGAAGATCGCATCGAGACCGGCATCGCCGAAGCGCTGCTCGCGGAACCCGTGGGTGGCGAGCAGCCCGAGCGCATGCTGTGGGAAGTGGCGAAGAACCTGCGCCTGGCGCCAAGCACCGTGGCGCTGGCCGGACTCGAAGCCGCGCGTGGTGGACTGGCCGCGTGCGTGGATCGCGATGCGCGACTGGCCAAGTTGCTCGACCGGCTCGCCGATCGCTTCGACTGGTGCATCATCGATTGTCCGCCCACCATCGGCCTGCTCACCTTCAACGCGCTGCGTGCCGCGGATGAAGCGCTGGTGCCGGTGGAAACCGGCTACTTCGCGCTGAAGGGTTCCGAGCGTCAGGTGGCCACCATCGAGGCGATGGCCGCGCGTCTGGGCCGCGCGCTTCCGCTGCGCATTCTTCCCACGCTGCACCGACCCGATGCGAAGCTGGCGAGTGACCTGCACGCGGCCATTCAGCGCCGTCACGGCGCGGCCACGCTGCCGGTGAGCATCCGCGAGCATGAGTCGCTGCGCGAGGCCGCCGGCTTTGGGCAGCCGATCACGGAGTATGCGCCTGCCTCCGAGGCGTGCCAGGACTTTGTGCAGTTGGTCGCGTGGCTCGAGGCGAATCCGGTGGCGAACACGCGCGGTGCGACTGCGGCTTCCCTTGCAGTCGCGCCGGTGGAGCAGCCCGTGCCCGAGGCCACCAGTCCGCGCATGGCCGACCTGCTCGCGCGCATGCGTGCGCACGCGGGCTTCAGCGCCGAACCGGCATCAACCACCGAAACCACGCAGCAGCCCGCAGCGGAACCCGCGCCTGCGGAGGGTTCGGCATGAGCATCGACGATCGCTTCGATCGGCTCGCCTCGCTGTTCCTTGGTGATCTCGAGCCCACGCCCACCGCGGGCATGGAAGCGGCCATGAGTCGCGCACCTCAGGCGGGCGGCTCAGGCTCGAGCGGCGTCGGAAAGATCGTTGGAACGTCAGGCGGTGCGCCGAGGGAGGGCACCGCCGTGATCACGCCGCTGATCGCCGGCAATCTGCCGGTGCTGGCGCATCCGTGGCTGTGGCATGTGGCGGCGCG
>RFQW01000306.1 GCA_009924765.1 Planctomycetota bacterium
TTCGTCGGCAGCGTCAGATGTGTATAAGAGACAGCAGTGAAGGAGCGGCGCGGGCGCGCCCGTGAGCGTGCCACGGCCCGCGGGACTCTCGAGGCGGGTCACCATGCGGCGAAGCGAACGCAGCGCGGGATTGGGGCGGCCACCCGCATCGAGCAGCGCAGGCACCGCGTTGCTGCGATCGGTGCGCTGCACGCCGGGCAGGATCGGCTGGCCACCCGCCGCAAGGATCTGTCCCATGCGCGAGAGGAAGTCCATGCCGATCGTCCATCCGCCGGCACGCTTGTCCAACCCGGCCGTTGCGCCCGCGGCGCGCGCGGCCTCCTCGCGAATCTCCACCATGCGCGGCGCGTCGGGCTGCACCGCCTGCAGCTGTCGCATGTGCATGAACAGGTTGTCCCAGCCTTCCCACACTTCCACGCAGCCCTCGGTGCTGATCCACAGGCCGTTGTTGGTGAGCACCGGCACGGTGAAGCCGCACTCGCGCGCAAAGCGCAGCAGCTCGGCGTGGTACGCGGCGCCCACCGTCTCGTTGCCGCAGGTCCAGCCGTGCTCGATCTGCACGGCGAGCAGCGGTCCGCCTTCGGACGCGCGAGCGCCGCCAAATGCCGCGTCCTTTCCGCCCTGCGCCTGCGTGGCCTGCATTGGCACCACCTGCTCGGCGATGGCTCGATACAGCGCACTCACGCGACGCAGATAGGCCTCGTTCACCTGCCGCGGCTTTGCACCCGGCTCGGCGGGCAACCACGCGGGCAATCCGCCACCATCGAAGGGCTCGCCCACCACCGGTCCGATGCGCAGCACCAGGTGCATGCCCTGCGCGCGGCATTCACGCGCGAACGCGGCCACATCCAGTCCGTGGGTGAAACCAAAGCGCCCGCGCCGCACCTCATGCAGGCACCACGGCACGCTGGCACGGATGGTGTTGAAACCCATCTGCTTCAGCGACGCGATCGCCTGCTTCCAGCGTTCGGGCGCCAGGAGCGCGTACTCCAAGTTCACCCCCACCAGCCACAGGCGCTTGCCGTTCCAGCTGAAACTCTGACTGTCGTAGGTGAGCGTGGGCATGGTTCCTTCTGTTCGCCGGAACCGTTCGCGCGGACGCACCGGTGGTTGGGGAGGATGCTGGAATTCGCGGGTGTCCGATACCCTGCCGCGCATGATTCGTCGCAAACTGGGTTGGACGCGAGATTTCCGGTGCACGGCCATGGCGCTGCTGCTCGCCGGACTCGCATGCCTTGGCGCGACGCACCCCGCCATGGCGCAGGCCGGTGCCGGTGGCAATGCCGCCGAGGCCTGGCGCAAGTCCGATCCGCTGCTGCGACCGAAGTCGGACACCAATCCCGATGGCCTGCTGACCGAGGCGGAGTTCACGCAGCTGAACGAACTGTTCGGCCGCTCCAATCTCTCTCCCGAGGAAGTGAACCTGGCACGCCTTCGCCTGGCGCAATTGCAGTGTTGGAGGAAGCCGCCGCGCAGCGACGCTGCGACTTCGAACTGGATCGCTCGAAGGGCTTTGAACTGGAACTGCCCCAACTCAGCACCATGCGTCACGCCGCTCGCCTGCTGGCGCTGCAGGGCGATCTGCAGCGAGGGGATGGAGACATGAAGGCCTTCGCCGACGCGCAGGCCGCCATGGCGCGCATCGCCACGCAACCGGGTCAGGAAGATGTGCTGATCGGCAGCCTGGTCGGACAGGCGATCGGATCCCTCTCGATGGGTCGTGTGCGCGACGCGATCTCGGATGGCGAGGTTTCACCCTCACAGGCGAAGGAACTGCTCGAGTCACTTGCGCCAATGCATGGCGACGATCCGTTCCACTTCAATGCGGGACCCATGAGCGAGTACGAGGCGCTGCAAGCCACGCTGCAGACGTACGCGCGCAAGGGCAAGTTGGCCGCCGAGTTGTTCGGCATGCTGGGCGACCCCAAGCTGGCCGAATCCGCGCGCCGCATGAAGGCCGCGGACCTGCTTGCCAGCCTGCCACAAGTGAAGGGTGCCTACGAACAGATGGGCGCGGCCATGCGCGAGAAGGATCCAGCCAAGGCGAAGGCGATGATCACCAAGGCCATGGCTTCGGTCGAGAACCTTCCGCCGCCCGCCAACATGTTTGCGCAGCTCATGCCCGCGCTTGACCGCGTGATGGACAACCGAGCCAAGTTCACCGCCGAACTGGCCGACCTGGAGCGCACGCTCAAGGAGATCAGCGAGGATCCCGCTGCGCAGGCGAAGTACACCGACCCCGCCGTGCTGTGGTCGCGCGTGGCGGCGCAGGTGTGCGCGCTGCCCGACGATTCGCAGACCGCGGTGGAGATCCTGCGCGCGCAGGGCGTTGAACACGCCGGCGACTTCACACCCACCGCCATCGCCTGCCTGAAGGGCTGCGACCAGACCATCTTCCCGCTCATGCGCGTGGCCGCGGCAGGCGAGCGACGCAACCTGGATTTCATGAAGGTGCGTGGCTCACGCGCGCGGCCCCCGCTTTCAACGCTTGGTGGCATGCGTGGCGCCGCTCGACTGGCCGCGGCGCGCACGCAGTTGCTCGACACCGATCAGGCGATCGCGCATCTGGATCTGGCGTTTGCGGCGGTGGCCGCTCTGGCCAGCGACCCATCGCAGGCCAGCAGCGTGACCAGCATGATGGCGGCGCGCGATCTGGTGCCAGCTGTGGCCGCCATCGCGCAACGATCCGACCTCACCGCCGAGCGTCGCACCACACTGGAAGCCGCCGTGAACCGCATCGAACGCAAGGACGCATTCGGCTTCCGCGCCGCGCTTGCCGCCGAGCGCGCATGGCTGCTGGATGCCCTGGCACCGCTCGAACCCGACGATCAGGCCAAGCGCCAGAAGGACATCGCGCGTCGCACGCCGGAGTGGATCCTGGCCGCACGCGTGGAACTTTCGGACGAAGTGCAGTCCGCAATCCCG
>RFQW01000307.1 GCA_009924765.1 Planctomycetota bacterium
CGGGTATTTCGAAAATGACCTGAACGCGCGTCCGGTAAGTGTTGCGACCCGATGCCGTCAGCCTTGCATGGCGATGCGGATGCCCTCGATCGCCTGATCGATGTCTTCGGTGCGCACATCGAGGTGGGTGACGAATCGAAGGCGTTGTGGATCAAGCGCCAGCGTGAGGATGCCGCGGCTTGCGAGCTGCTCGGACAGGCGTTGCGCCGTGCCGCGACTGGGGTCGATGTGCAGGAACACCATGTTGGTGGGGGTGTGTTCGGCCGGCACCGCCACGGACAGGCCGGGGATGCGCACCGCCCCTTCGGCGAGTCGTCGCGCGTTCGCGTGATCCTGCGCCAGGCGATCGATGTGGTGATCCAGCGCGTGCAGCGCGGCTGCCGCCAGCAGGCCGCTCTGTCGCATGCCGCCGCCAAGCATCTTGCGGAAGCGACGCGCACGCTGGATGAGCGCGGCGCTGCCGACGAGTGCGCTGCCCACCGGGCAGCCGAGTCCCTTGGAGAAGCACACGCTGATCGAATCGGCGGGCTTGGCGAAGTCTGCGGGCGAGTACCCCGCGGCGACGCACGCGTTCCACAGTCGCGCGCCATCCACATGCACCTGCATCTGCAGTTCACGCGCTGCATGCGCGACCTGCACGAAGGCATCCACGCTCCACACGGTGCCGCCGCCGCGGTTGTGCGTGTTCTCAGCCACGAGCAGCCGTGGGCGCGGCGAGTGGATGTCGTGATTGCGGCGCGTGGCGAGAACGGCCTGCGCATCGAACAGGCCGCCCGGGCCGTCGATGGTTCGGATCATGCAGCCCGAGATGGCGGCAGGGGCGCCGGTCTCGTAGTGGATGATGTGGCTGTCGCGGTGCGTGACGATCTCGTCGCCGGCTTCGCAGTGGCAGCGGATGGCAAGCTGATTCGCCATGGTTCCGCTTGGCACGAACAGCGCAGCTTCCTTGCCCAGCATCGCCGCCACGCGCGCTTCCAGTCGTGCAACGGTTGGTTCATCGCCCAGCACATCGTCGCCCAGCGGCGCGGCGCGCATCGCCTCCCACATGGCTTCGGTCGGTCGCGTGACGGTGTCGGAGCGCAGATCCACGGTTCGCATCCGTGGAAGGTAGCGCGGTACGGATCACTTCTGCGGCGTGGCGGTGGGACGCAGGATCAGCCCGCCGGCGCTCTCGAGTTCCACGTCGAAGCACTGGCCGGGCATGATGGGCTTGTACACCGCTTCGCCCTGTGCCACGCGCACGCCCTGTTCGGCGGCCACGGCGGGATCGGTGGCGAGCGCCCAGAAGCGCTTCCACAAGGCCTGCTCGAAGCGCGCGCCGTCGGTGGCCGCGTAGCCGTCGGGCACGGCGCCGGGCGTGTCGATGGCGAAGCCGTTGGCGGGCGCCATCTGATCGGAATAGATGCGACGCAGCAGCGAGAGCGTGTGGCCGCGCATGGGATCGTCGTCGATCACGCCCTGTTGCGGGAAGCGCACCGTCCACGCGTCGAGGAACACCACCCGGCCGGGCACCGTGACGCGACGCGAACCGATCTCGTGGCCGCGGTCGTCGAGCTCCACGAACTCCACCGTGGAAGCGATGCTGGTGGCGGGAAGTTCGGCCGCGCTGGCGGCCGACAGCGGCTTGGCCGCGGGGTCGTCGATGCGATGCTGCTCGATCACCTGCAGGCGGCCCAGCCGGCGCGTGCGCCCCAGCCGATCGGCCATGCGTTGGCGAAGTTCCTGTTCGCGGCGCACCTGCTCTTCAAGCTGCACCACCTGCATCTGCAGCCGCGCGGTCTGCGTGATCGCGATGGCGAGCCAGCCGCCACCGAGCAGCAGCCCGATGCACACCACGGCAAGCAGGATGCGGCTGAGCGATCGCATGAGCAGTGCATCGGCCTTTGCGGGGGCGGTGGTTCAGAAGATGCCGGGGCGGGGCGCGGATCCGGCCAGCAGGTCGAAGGAAATGGCGTGGATGCGCCAGCGTGCGTCGGGGTCGCGCTGCACGCGGAAGCTCCAGACGGTGAGCACGCGTCCAGGGCTCGATTGGGTCTCGGTGAGGCAGGCGACTTCCACCTCCTGCGCATCGCGGGTGCCCGCGGCGCCCACGCGCAGGTTGGTGTGCGCTTGCACGCGGTGTCGTGCCTGCAGCGAGGCCAGGTCGCGGTCGATCTCGGGGCGATCCATGCCGGGCTGGTTGAACCCGCCGAAGTGGATGCGCGCCTCGGGCGCCAGGTGACGCGCGGCACCGACCGCGTCGGCCGCCACCGCGCGCTCGATGAACGCCAGCACGGTGCGTTCCGCGCATTCCGATGGTGTGTCGATGGCCCACGCCAGGCCGGCGAGTGCGGCGCCGATGACCACGATGGCGCCGGCCACGGCGAGGCGTTGTGCGCTCTGTCGCTCCAGGGCGCTCCATCCAACCACGATGCCGACGATGCACGCCAGCAGAAGCACGGGAATCGGATGGGAGAGGAGCCAGTCCATGGTGGAGCGTGCAGATATACGCTGCCCGCATGCTTCCCGATTCGCCTGAATCACGCACTGCCCGACGCGCCGCGTTGTGGCAGGCCCTGATCGCGAGCGACGTGGGCCGCGCGTGGCACGATGTGGCGAAGGGGTGTCTTGGCGTGCTGGTGTCGGCAGGCCCCAGTCTGGCCCGCAACGGCGCACTGCTGGCGGAAGGTTCGCTGGCGCAGCGCCGTCTGGTGGTGGCCACCATGGATGCCATGGGGCCGCTGGAGCGTTTGGGCGTGCGACCGGATGTGGTGGTGGCATGCGAGTCGCCTCGCAGCGTGGATGCCGAAGCCGCGATCGCCAGCGGTGCACCGGTGGTTGCATGGGGCGAGGCGGCGAACGATCCAATGCTGGCGCCGAGCGTGCTTGCCGTGGCGTGCGATGCGCAGGACAGCGACGCCACGCTTGCGGTGCA
>RFQW01000308.1 GCA_009924765.1 Planctomycetota bacterium
TCGGTGAACACCGCGCGGTCATGGGCCGAACCCGTGGGCTGCAGGATGCCAACCACCGTGTACGGGAATTCCGTGTGTTCATGGCCGTGCTCGCTGCCCGCGCCATGGGTCAACTGAACCTTCTGCCCAACGCGCAGGCCCGTGCCCGCTGCAGCGTCGCTGCCCAGGCACACCTCGAAGTTCTTCTCCGGAAAGTGTCCCTCGCGAAGCTGCCATGGCTCGCCCTTGGCGGGCTGGAACTTGGTGAAGAACTCCGGCGCCGTTGCGCACACCGGGAATCCACGGAACGAGTCGCCCTGCAGGGTGGGAATGGCCCACTCGTACGGGAAGCTGCTGCGGATCTCGCCGTACTTCTCCCACGACACCGGATTGCTGGGCGCGTTGGCGTAGAAGACGCCGTTCAGCACGGCCACCAGCGGGCTGGCGTCGGCGCTGACCAGCAGGTGGGTGGTGCCCGATCCCCGCTGGAACGCCTCGAAGCCGGCGCTGCGCAGACTGAGCATGGTCAGCAGCAATGCCACGGCCACCGCGACGCTGCCCGAGGTGATGAGCGTGCTCACCAAGCGGGCCTTCAGGCTGACAAGCACCACGCGAAGATCGTTCATGCCGGCACCTCCACGGTGGCGAAGCCACGCACATCGATCACGCGCGGAAAGCGCGCCTGCATGGCTGGATCGTGGCTGGCGCACAGCAGCGCGGCCCCCGCATCGCGGCAGGCCTTCTGGATCACCTCCATGGCGGCGTGGGCGCTGTCCGTATCCAGGCTCGCGGTGGGTTCGTCGGCCAGCACAAGGGCGGGCCGACACGCGATGGCGCGGGCCACGGCGACGCGCTGCTGCTGTCCAACGCTCAGGTCGCTTGCGCGTGCGCCCGGTCGGTCGATGCCAAGCGAGGCAAGCAGCTCCCTTGCGCGCGGCATGTGCGTTCGTTCGGGCTCGCCCGCCGCCATCAACGCAAGTGCCACATTCTCTTCCGCGGTGAAGTCGGGCAGCAGGTGATGCGTCTGGAACACCAGTCCGATGCTGCGCGCGCGCACGCGGTCCCGGTCACTCTCGCGCATGGCGTCCAGTCGCTGGCCAGCCACCTCGATGGAGCCGCCATCGGCTCGAAGCAGTCCGGCGATCAGCCAGAGCAGCGTGCTCTTGCCCGACCCCGAACCGCCCGAAAGCAACGCCATCTCGCCCGCAGACAGATCAAGCGACGGCACGCGCAGCGCAAAGCCGTGGCTGCGCCGGAACTGCACATCGCGAAGCGAGAGAACCTGGGTCATTGGGGACGCGATGGTATCGCCACCGCACCACACGGCCACGCGCGGCGCGGGCCGCTCAGCCCACGTCGCCCAGTCCAAGCGCCGCACCGTGCGTGTGCAGCAACTTGCGCCGAAGCAGCGCCGATTCGGGAGCCATCAGGTCGGGGTCGCGCTCGATCCACGCCTGCGCGTCCGCCCGAGCCAGACGCAGCAGATCGGCGTCGGTGGAGAGGTCCGCAACGCGGAAGGGCGCCAGTCCGGACTGCCGTGCGCCGAACACCTCGCCTGGTCCGCGCAGGCGCAGGTCGCTCTCCGCCACCTCGAAGCCGTCATCGCTCGCTCCGATGGCCGCCAGTCGCTCGGCGGCGTCGGGCGTTCCGGCATCGCCGATGAACACGCACAGGCTCTTGCCCGTGCCGCGACCCACGCGACCTCGCAGCTGATGCAGCTGGGCAAGGCCGAAACGTTCGGCGTGTTCCACCACCATCAGGCTGGCATTGGGGATGTCGATGCCCACCTCGATCACCGTGGTCGCCACCAGCACCTTCGCTTCACCGGCTCGGAAGCGCTGCATCTCCGCTTCGCGCTCGTCGCGATCCATGCGTCCGTGCACATTGGCGATCGCAAGTCCGCGGAAGGGGCCTTCGGCCAGGTAGCGACTGTGCGAGGCGATGTCCTTCAGCCCCTGTTCGGATTCTTCGACCGCGGGAACCACCACGTACGCCTGCTCGCCCGCGTCGATGCGCTTGCGAAGGTAGGCGTACACCTCGGGTGCCTTGGCCATGTCCACCACCCGCGTGATGGCGGGTTGGCGCCCGGGCGGCTTGCCGCGCAGCGTGCTCAGGTCCAGATCGCCGTACAGCGTGATGGCCAGCGTGCGTGGAATGGGCGTGGCCGTCATCACCAGCGTGTGTGGCACCAGCGGCATCTCGCCCTGGCCCTTCTGGCGCATGGCCGCGCGCTGCTTCACGCCGAAGCGGTGCTGCTCGTCGATCACGGCAACGGCCAGGCTGCGGAACGCCACGCCGCCCTCGAGCAGTGCATGCGTTCCCACCACCAGATTCACGCTGCCGCGCGCCAGTCCGGCCACGATGGCGTTGCGCTCCGCGTCGCTTGAAGAACCCGTGAGCAGTCGCAGCTGCACATCGCTGCCCTCGAGCATGCGCGACAGCACGCGGTGATGCTGCTCGGCCAGGATTTCGGTGGGCGCCACCAGCGCAGCCTGATGCTTGTGCGCCACCGCGAGCAGCATGCAGTACGCGGCCACCGCGGTCTTGCCGCTGCCCACATCACCCTGCAGCAACCGGTTCATCGCCGCGGGTTCCGCAAGATCATGCGCCAGCTCGCCCACCACGCGATCCTGTTCGCCTGTCAGCGTGAATGGAATGCGGCTTCGGATGTGCGCATCGATGGATGCATCCAGCGGCAGCGCCACCGCACGCGTGCGTGCACGCAGCTGCGCCCGACGCATCATCACGCCAAGCTGCAGCAGCAGGAACTCGTCGAATGCCAGACGGCGGCGCGCGCGCGCAAGCTGATCGCGGTCCTGCGGCGCGTGCATGGCCTTCCATGCGGCGGCCAACGGCATCAGGTCACGCTCGCGGCGGTAGGACTCGGGCAGCGGATCCTCCATGCCGGCGCACACGCCGTCGATCGCCTTCGCC
>RFQW01000309.1 GCA_009924765.1 Planctomycetota bacterium
CCGGCCGTGAGCGACGAGCGCAAGGCCGAGATCAAGGCGGAGCTGTCGCTGCGCCGTCGCCGCGTCGCCACCCTGCTCGAGGAGTGCTGCCTGCGCACCAGCCGCATCCAGCCGCTCCTGCGCAAGCTCCAGGGCCTCGACAAGAAGGTCAAGGAGATCCAGCACCAGCTGAAGAAGGCCGAGAAGCACCCCGAGCGCTTCGACCCGGAGGACGTCCAGGTCATGAACGACGAGGTGGACGGCCTGCGCAGCATGGTGCTCGAGAACGCCGAGGCGCTCGACGGGCGCGTGCGCCGCATCGAGCGCGCGTTCCTGGAGTATGAGCAGGCCAAGCGCGACCTCTCGGGCGGCAACCTGCGCCTGGTGGTCTCCATCGCCAAGAAGTACCGCAACCGCGGCCTGCCCTTCCTCGACATCATCCAGGAAGGCAACACCGGCCTGATGCGCGCGGTGGACAAGTACGAGTACAAGCGTGGCTACAAGTTCAGCACCTACGCCACGTGGTGGATCCGTCAGGCCATCACCCGTGCCATCGCCGACCATGCCCGCACCATCCGCGTGCCGGTGCACATGATCGAGACCATGAGCAAGCTTCGGAACATCCAGAAGCACCTGCTGCAGGATCTCGGTCGCGAGCCCACCGTGGAAGAGATCGCCATCAAGGCGAAGATGCCCATGGAGGAAGTGCGCCGCGTGATGAAGATCAGCCGTCACCCGATCTCGCTCGACCGACCGGTGGGCGAGAGCGAGGACAGCCACTTCGGCGACTTCATCGAGGACGAATCGCAGGAGAGTCCGCACGAAAGCGCGAGCAACGAGCTGCTGCGAGGTCGCATCAACGACCTGCTGAAGACGCTCACCTACCGCGAGCGCGAGATCCTGAAGCTGCGCTACGGCATCGCCGACGGCGTGGGCGACGGCCACACCTACACGCTGGAAGAGGTGGGCCGCATCTTCAAGGTGACCCGTGAGCGCGTGCGTCAGGTGGAAAGCAAGGCCATCCGCAAGCTGCAGCACCCCGTGCGACGGCAGCGTCTGGCGGCCTTCCTGCCCGGCACCGAGAACATGGAGCTGCCCGAGGTCGAGCTGACCGACGCACCCCTGATCGAGGACGAGTTCACCGACGAATGACCCCGCTGGCGTGTTCCGGCCAGAGCCCCTATCATTCGCGACCCCGCGGATGTGGCGGAACTGGCAGACGCGCAAGATTCAGGTTCTTGTGGGGTAACTCCCGTGGAGGTTCGATTCCTCTCATCCGCATGACGGCGGGCCCGATCGAAAGGTCGGGCCCGCTTCGCTTTTCGGGCTTCGTAGACTCGTTGCGTGATCTACCTGGACGCCAATGCCACCACGCAGCCGCTGCCCGAGGTGGTGCACGCCGTGCAGGCATCGCTTGAGCGCACCTGGGCCAACCCCAGTTCGATCCACCGCCCGGGCCAGGCCGCTCGGCATCAGGTGGAATTGGCGCGCAGCGAGGTCGCGCAGCTGCTTGGCTGCACCGATCGCGAACTGGTGTTCACCAGCGGAGGAACGGAGTCTGCGGACCTGGCCATCCGCGGCGCGCTCGCAGGCACACGACGACGCGTGCTGGTGACCAGCCGCCTGGAGCATTCGGCGGTTCGCGATCTGTGCAAGCGCCTGCATGAGGATGGACTGGCCGAGGTGGTGTGGCTGCCCAACGACACGAACGGCCTGGTGTCGATCGAGGCACTCACGCGCGTGCTGTCGGAGCGCAGCGGCGAGGTCGCCCTGTTGAGCGTGATGGCGGCCAACAACGAGACCGGCGTACTGCAGCCCATCGCGGACATCGCGCGCATCTGTCGCGCCGCCAAGGTGCTGCTGCACACCGACGCCACCCAATGGGTGGGCCGCGTGCCGACCGACTTCGCGGCATGGGGCACCGACCTGCTCACCTGCTCGGCGCACAAGTTGCATGGCCCAAAGGGCGTTGGCGCACTGGCGATCCGGCGCGGAACACCCCTGCTGTCGGTGCTCGCCGGCGGCCCGCAGGAGCGCGAGCGACGCGCCGGCACCGAGAATGTGCCTGGCATCGCCGGCTTTGGCGCCGCAGCCACGGCAGCGCGGGCATGGCTTGAGGGCGATGGCGCCGCAAAGGGCGCGGCACTTCGCCACCATTTCGAAGGACTGATCTGCGGTGCCGACGCATCGGCGGTGGTGAATGCACAATCCGCACCCCGGCTCTGGAACACAACCAACATCGCGTTTCCGCGGCTCGAGGCCGAAGCCATCCTGCTGGCGCTGTCTGAGCGCGGCGTGGCGGCCAGCGCCGGCGCGGCGTGCAGCAGCGGATCGCTCGAACCCAGTCCCGTGCTGCTGGCGATGGGCCTTCCCGAAACGCTGGCACACGGCAGCGTGCGCTTCAGCCTGTCGCGGCTCACCACCGAGAACGAGGTGCGTGAAGCGGCTGCCATGGTGACCGAGTGCGTGCAGCGCGTGCGCGGCAGCAGCAGCCACGCCCTTCGGTAGGAGCGCCCCCGCATGCGCTACGAACTTGGCGCCGAACTGTACGACGCCGTTGGGCACGTGACCGGCCGCGATGCAGCACGCGAAGCCGCACGTGTTCGCGCCGCATGGCAGCAAACCATCCACATCAAGCGACCGCGCCTGCTCGATGTGGCCTGCGGCACCGGACAGCACCTGCTGCATCTGCGCGATCACGCCGAGGTGGAGGGTGCCGATCACAGCGGCGCCATGCTCAACGTGGCGGCACGCAGATTGCCGGGCGTTCCGCTGCATCTGCAGTCGATGGAGCGACTCGAGCTGCCGGGCGACTACGACGTGATCACCTGCCTGCTCTCGGGCATCGCCTATCCGCTGGGCGACACGCGGCTGCACATGGCGCTGCGACGCATGAAGTGGCACCTGCGGCCGCATGGCGTGCTGGTGGTGGA
>RFQW01000310.1 GCA_009924765.1 Planctomycetota bacterium
CACGAGGCCTTCCGCACCGAGCGCGTGGACGTGATGGTTGCCACGGTGGCCTTCGGCATGGGCGTGGATCGCGGCGACGTGCGATTCGTGGTGCACATGGCGCTGCCGCGCAGCATCGAGCATTGGGTGCAGGAGTCGGGGCGCGCCGGCCGCGATGGCCTGCCGTCCGAGGTGATCATGCTGCACAGCGCCGCCGACCTGATGCGCTGGGAGCGCCTGATCGACCGCAGCGCCAGCGAGATGGACACCGACGATCTGCCTGCGCGCGTGGCGGCCACCGCGCACCGCGAGCAGCAGATGGAACATGTGCGCGCCATGCGTTCGCTGGTGGCGCAGTCCACCTGTCGGCACGCGGCCATCGCGCACCATTTCGGGCAAACCCTGACCGACGGTGCATGCAACGCCTGCGAGATCTGCCTGGGCGAATGGCAGCCGCTGGCCGATGCCACGCGCGTGGCGCAGATGGCGCTGAGTGCGGTGGCGCGTCTGGAGCAGCGTTTCGGCGTGGGTCATGTCACCGCCGTGCTGGCCGGCGCCAGCACGCAGCCGGTGCTGCGCTGCGGCCACGATCAACTGAGCGTGCACGGCCTGCTGAAGCACCTGCCACGCACCACCATCGCACAGGTGCTTGAACAGCTGCTCGACCAGGGCCTGCTGCTGCGAACGCCGGGCGACCATCCAATACTGCGCCTCACGCAGGCATCGCTGGAAGTGCTGCGGGGCGCGCGCGAAGTGTCACTGCAGGCTCCGCCAGCCACCGCGCGTCGCAGCGCCAGCGACGTGGCCGGCTGGAGCGACGTGGATCGCGCGCTTGCCGACCGCCTGCGCGCGCTGCGCCGCGAACTGGCGAGTGCCCGCGGCATTCCGCCATTCATGATCTTCAGCGATGTCACGCTGCGCGCGCTGGCCAGCGAACGACCCACCACGCCCGCTGCGCTTGCGCGCATTCCGGGCATGGGCGAGCGACGCATCGCCAGTTACGGCGCGGCTTTGCTTGAAGCGCTGGCCTGATTCGGCACGGTCGCCGAATCGCGAAGTTCCAGCTCGATCGCGTCACCGGGCTTCTCCTGCCGCACGCGCACGCGCTGTTCGCGCGCCAGCTCGAGCAGCGCCAGGAACAGGCCGATGCGATCCATGCGCGAACGCCCCTCGAAGATGCTCTGCAGGGTCATGCGCCGATCGGTGCTGCGCGCCAGACGATCCACCAGATCATCCTGATGCAGGCCGATGGGCGTGTCGTCGTAGGTGACGTTGTGCTCGCCCAGTCGCGTGAAGTCCACCGCCGCGCTCAGGCGCTCGAAGGCTTCCAGCAGGTCGAGCACATGCACATCGCCAAGATCGAGATCCTCGGTGCTCCACTCGCGCGCCTCGCCCTCCTCGGGCTGCAGCTCGGCGGTGCCGCTGGCCGGCCATCGACGCGAATACTCGCTGCGCAGTCGCTCCAGTCCATCGGCCGCGCTGCGGAAGCGCTGGTACGCAAGCAGCTGACGCACCAGGTCGCGGCGCGGATCCTCGCCCTCCTCGGTGGGCGCCATCGCATCCTCACCCTCCACACCTTCCTGCACGGGCGCCAGCATGCGGCTCTTGATCTCCACCAGCGTGGCCGCCATCACCAGAAACTCGCCCGCCTGCTCCACATCCAGATCCTTCGCGCCTGACACCGTGTGCAGGTACTGCTTGGTGATCTCGGCGATCGGAATGTCGTGGATGTCCACCTCCGCGCGCCGAATGAGGAACAGCAGAAGGTCGAGCGGGCCCTCGAAGGCGGAAAGACGGACCTGATAGGCATCGCCTGCGGACATGGTCCGAGCGTAGCAAGGATTCAGGGCGTTTCGCTGTATGCTTCGATCCCATGAGCACTTCGGCGACCTCGCAGGAAGCCCGTTTCATCGCCGACGCCCTGGCCGCCGAGGCGGACGCGGTGCAGCGCCTGGCCACCCGCGTGGCCGCGGGCGGCGCCGAGGCAGCGGCCTTCATGAAGGCACTCGATCTGCTCGAGCGTTGCGAGGGCTCGCTGGTGGTGAGCGGCATGGGCAAGTCGGGGCTGGTGGGCGCCAAGATCAGCGCCACCTTCGCAAGTTTGGGCCAGCCCAGCATCTTCGTGCACCCCACCGAGGCCGTGCATGGCGACCTGGGTCGCATCCGCCGCGGCGACATGGCCCTGCTGATGAGCTACAGCGGCGAAACCGAGGAGGTGCTCGCGCTGGCCAGCCTGCTGAAGGCCGACGGCGTGCACCGCGTGGCCATCTGCAAGAGCGAGCGCAGCGGCCTTGGGCAGGCGTGCGATGCGTGCCTGCCCCTTGGCGACATCGAGGAAGCCTGCCCGCTGAACCTGGCTCCCACCGCCAGCACCACCGCCATGCTGGCCGTGGGCGATGCGCTGGCCCTGGCCCTGGCACGGCGCCGCGACTTCAAGGCCGATGACTTTCACCGCATGCACCCCGGCGGCATGCTGGGCGCGGGTCTGCGCCCGGTGCTGGAAGCCGTGCGCTTTCGCGTGGGTCGCAACCTGCCGTGCGTGCAGGCAAGCGGCACGCTGGCCGAGGCGCTGCGCGAAGCCGGCGATGGCCGTCGCGCCGGTGCACTGATGGTGGTGGATGCAGGCGGCCGCCTGATCGGCCTGGTGACCGACGGAGATGTGCGCCGACTGGTGAATGCCCGTGGCGCCGCCGCACTCACCGCGCCCTTGAGCGATTGCATGACCAGGCACCCGCGCACGCTGCCTGCCGATGCGCTGGTGCGCGACGCCGTGCGCATGGTGCGCGAGCTGCGCGTGGACGAGCTGCCCGTGGTGGATGCCGATGGCAAGCCGCTTGGCCTGCTCGACGTGCAGGACCTGGTGGCCATGAAGGTCGTGCGGGACTGATCCATGCAGACCTTCGTGCAAGAGCGCGACGGCGACCTGCTGAT
>RFQW01000032.1 GCA_009924765.1 Planctomycetota bacterium
TGGCTGGCCGTGGGCAGCGCCTCGTTGATGGGCATGCCGCCCTTCCTCGGCTTCTGGGCCAAGTTGGTGCTGTTCATCGCGGTGATCAAGGCTGGCCACACGCCGCTGGTGGTGATCGCCAGCGTGAACAGCGTGATCAGCGTCTGGTACTACCTGCGCCTTGCCGGCGTGCCCATCCTCGCTCCCTCCGGTGCTGCCGCCGAGGGCGTGGTGCGCACGCCAAGCGCGTGGCCGCGACTGGCGGCCATGGTGTTTGGCGTGGGCGTGATCGTGCTGCCCTTCTTCCTGGATCGCCTGATGGGCGCTGTGGAGCGCGCCAGCGGCGCGGAAACCGCCAAGACGGCCCAGACCGCGGCAGCCGATGCCCCGGCCTCGAACGCCGGCCGCTGAGCAGGCACCCTCCCGGAAATTCGCTACACTCTTTCTCCCCGCGGCTGTAGCTCAATTGGATAGAGCACAAGCCTACGAAGCTTGGGGTTGCAGGTTCGAGTCCCGCCAGCCGCGCTTCGATCGATCCGCCGAGTCACGCTCGGCGGGTTCGCTTTTTGGGAGACTGTTTCCGGAGACCAAGCCATGGGCAGCAACGCGGACATCGCACGACGCTTCAACGAGATGGGCGATTGCCTGGAACTGCTTGGCGAGAACGCCTTCAAGGTGAACGCCATGCGCAAGGTGGCGCGCGTGGCCGAGGATGCCGCGGACGATCTGTGTGCCGTGGCCCTGCGCATTCCAAAGGCGCTCGACGCCATCGACGGCATCGGTGCAAGCAGCGCGCGCAAGATCATCGAGTTCGCCACCACCGGCCGCATGGCGGAGCATGAAGAACTGCTGGCCCGCCTGCCCGCTGGCCTGATGGATGTGCTGCGCGTGCCGGGCCTTGGACCCAAGACCGTGAAGCTGCTCTGGGAACAGGGCGGCGTGACCGACGTGGCTGAAGGCCAAGCTGGCTTCGGGCGAGCTGGCCACCCTGCCCCGCATGGGCGCCACGACCCTGCAGAACATCGCCGACAACATCGCCTTCATCGAGACCGCCAGCCTGCGCACACGCCTGGGCGACGCGCTGCCGGTGGCCGAGGCGCTGGTGGAACGCGTGCGCGCCCTGCCCGGCGTGCAGCAGGTGGCCTATGCGGGCAGCCTGCGCCGCGGGCGCGACACCGTGGGCGACATCGACCTGCTGGTGGCCACCACCCACGCCACGCCCATCATGGATGCCTTCACCACCTTCCCCGAGGTGGCGCGCGTGCTGGCCCATGGCGACACCAAGTCGAGCGTGCGCCTGAAGCACGGCATGCAGGTGGATCTGCGCGCGGTGCCGCCCGCGGTGTGGGGCGCGGCGCTGCTGTACTTCACCGGCAGCAAGGAGCACAACGTGTTGCTGCGCGAGCGCGCCCAGAAGCGGCACATGCGCCTGAACGAGTACGGACTGTTCCCCGACGATGGCCACACCGAGCCGCCGCAGACGCGCGGCGTGAAGCCCGTGGCCGCCGACACCGAGGAAGCCATCTACAAGGCGCTGCACATCGCGTGGGTGCCGCCCGAACTGCGCGAAGGTCGCACCGAATGCGACGCCGCGCCACCCGAACTGCTGCAGGTGGGCGACATCCGCCGCGAGCTGCACTGCCACACCACCGCCAGCGACGGTTCGTGCAGCATCGAGCAGATGGTGCTCGAGGCCAAGCGACGCGGCTTCGACTGCATCGCCATCACCGACCACAGCCGCAGCAGCGCGCAGGCGAACGGGCTCAGCGTGGAGCGGCTGCGCGAACACATCGCCGCCGTGCACGCCGTGCGTGACCGCGTGCAGGGCATCCATGTGCTTGCTGGCAGCGAGGTGGACATCCTTGCTGACGGGCACCTGGACTATCCCGACGAGGTGCTGGCCGAACTCGACTGGGTGGTGGCCAGCCCGCACACCGCGCTGAAGCAGAGTTCGGAAGCGGCCACGCAGCGACTGCTGGCGGCCATCGCCAATCCGCATGTGCGCGTGATGGGTCACCCGAGCGGCCGCATCATCGGCGGGCGGCCAGGGCTGGAGCCCGACTGGCAGGCGGTGTTCGCCGCGGCCGCGAAGGCGCGCGTGGCGCTCGAGATCAACGCCAATCCCATGCGCCTTGATCTGCGCGATCAGCTGGTGCACGCCGCGCTGGCCGCGGGATGCCTGATCAGCATCAACACCGACGCGCATGGCCTGGACAACTTCGACCTGCTGCGCTTTGGCGTGACCACCGGTCGGCGCGGCGGCCTCACCGCCGAGCACTGCGTGAATGCGTGGCCGTGGAAGCGCTTCGAGGCGTGGCGCGCCTCGCGCGGCTGAGCAGCCCGTACGATCGCCGCATGCCAAGCGCGCTCGCCTTCACGCACATCTTCGCCGACGCTCAGGGTGAATCGCACATCGCGCAACGCGAGCTGGCGCTTGCACCCACGGCCTTCGCGCCTCCGGCGCCGCCGCTCGATGTGTCGGCGGTTCAGGCGGCCACCGGCTTCGAGGCCCTGCGCTTTCCCGCGGACTGGACGGGCGGCTGGCACAATTCGCCGCACCGGCAATGGGGCTTCATCCTGTCAGGCGCGGTGGCCGTGACCACCAGCGACGGCGCAACATGCGAGCTGCGGGCTGGCGGCGCGTTCCTGCTTGAAGACACGCATGGCAAGGGACATCTGACCCGCGTGATCGGAGGCACCGAGGTGCTGTGGGTGGCCGTGCAGATTCCGCGTGATGCCCCAACGCTGACCGCGTGAGCGCGGCCGAGCGGTGCACTGCATCAGTGATGCAGGTCCTTCACGATGCCCTTGTTCAGGCGATCGGCCGGCATCAGCAGCACGCTCACGGCGTCGAAGAAGCGCTTGGCAAGTCGCGCGCTCGTGTCGGCGAACTTGGTGGTATCGGCCAGGATGGCCGCGGCATCGGCGCCGGCGGCCTTCAGCTCGGCTGCGCCACCTTCCACCTGATGCTTCACCGTGGCGGCGCTCCACTCGGCGTGGTACTGCAGGCCATAGGTGCGATGACCCACCGCGAAGGCCTGCACCTTGCATGCGGCGCTGCTTGCAAGCAGCGTGGCACCTTCGGGCAGCTTGGTCACCTGATCGCTGTGCCAGCAGAACTGCTCCACGCTCCAGGGCTGACCCGCGAACATGGCGTCCTCGCGACCCTGCGGTGACAGCGTCATGCGCTTCCAACCAACTTCGGGTGCGGGCATGCGGCCGGTTTCGCCACCGAGCGCCGCGGCCAGCAGCTGTGCGCCAAGGCACAGACCCAGCACCGGAATGCCGGCGCCATGCGCGTCACGCAGGAAGCCCATCTCGGCCTGCATCCACGGCGCGTTCATCTCGTGCACGGTCTGCGGACCGCCCAGGCTCACCACGCCGTGCACGTCATCCAGGTCGGCAGGCATCACCGCACCCGCGTGCAGCTTCACCACGCGCAGGCGCTGGCCGAAGCCGCGCAGGGAGTCGATCAGGAGTTCCGCCGAGCAATCCGCCGAGTGTTCGAAGATGACGATGGCCATAGGTGGGAAGAGATTAGCAGCGGAAAAAGGGCCGCGCCTGCCGGAAACGCACGGCGCCCGCATGACACTGGTGCATGGCCATCACCCCCGCTCAACTCGCCGCCCTGCGTGCCCAGCGCGGCCGCAACGCCGAGGACGCCGCCGAGATGCACCTGCGCGGGCTTGGTCACGAAGTGCTTGCCCGCAACCTTCGACTTGGACACCTGGAGGTGGACCTGCTTTCGCTGGATCCGCACGACGGCGCGCTGGTGATCACCGAGGTGAAGGCGCGCATGGGTGGCCGCCACGCACCCGAACTGCGCGTGGATCGCTCCAAGCGGCGTCACCTCATCCTCGCTGCGCGTCTGCTGCTGCAGCGGGTGCCCTTCCGAAGGCGCGCGGCCCGCTTCGACGTGATCGCCGTGCAGCTTGACCCCAAAGGCCAACCCATCGACCTGCGTCACATCCCCCGCGCCTTCGATGCGAACGATGGCTGATCTCAGCGCTCCGGCATGCTGCTGCGCCAGTAGCGCTCCAGCGCGAACTGGATCAGGCGCTTCTTCATCTGGTCCAGATCCTCGCTGATCCAGCGGGTGCGGATCGACTGCAGATAGCGGTACTGCTCCATGCCGTAGCGCTGGTTCTCCAGCTGGCGGCGCAACTGCAGCTGCAGCTTCTGGTCGAAGATGCTGCGTGCGGGCTCCTGCGTGCTTGGCAGCAGCGTCATCCACGACACCTGCGAGCGCTGCTCGACCGGCCCGTCCACCACGCCTTCCTTCAGCGTCTTCAGGCGCGCCTTCATGTCGTCCACCAGATCGGGCACCGCATCGATGCCGCCGCCGGTCAACTTGATCTCGCGCCACATGCCGTCGTTGGGCACCTTCAATTCCTTGGCCACGTCGGTGAAACTCTTGCCCGAGGCGAACAGCCCCTTCACCTGCTCGATCCTGGCGGCGTCGGTCTTCAGCACCGCCACGCGACCCACGCGCAGGGTGGGCGGCGGGTTGTAGGTGTCGTAGTTCTTCAGGTACAGGCGCTCGATGTCGCGCCAGCTCACGATGGTGCGCGGGCGGATGCGGCGACGCATCAGGTCGCTTGCCAGGATCTCGTTCTTCTGGCGCTGCATGAATTCCTCGATCGTGGTGCCGGGGAATTCCTCCTCGATGCTGCGCTGCGCCTCGCTGCGGGTGCCGCCGCGGTTGGCGATCTCCTTCTCCTGCAGGTCGCGCATCCAGCTCAGCAGGCCTTCCTTCGCCTCGTCGGGAATCGCGCCCTCGGCCTCGCTGATCACCAGTTCGTTGTTCACGAACTGGTCGAAGGCCTCGTCGAGCAGGCGCAGCAGTTCGGCGTAGGCCTGCTTGCGGTCGGGCTCGGCCACCGTGCGCCGGATGCGGTCCTCGCGGCTCTTCAGGAAGTCGTTCGCGTACAGTGGCTTGCCGTTGATCTGACCGATCAGCGCATCCACCGGCCACTTCTGCCCGACCGGCAGCGCGTTGGTGGTCTTGGTGCCGTCCTTGATGACCACGGGCGTGCCATCGGGGTTGGTGCTCTGCAGCGTGCGCGCGTCCTGCGTGATCGTGTCGCCGCTCTGGGTGGTGCCCAGGTCGCTGTCGGTGTTGGTGGCGACGGGCGCCTGAAACTCGCTCGCCGGTACCTCCACGATCGAGGGGCGCACGTCATCAGGCGTGTGGCCCTTGGCGAAGGCCTGGACCGAGATGTCACGGGCATCCTCCGGCGTCTCGTTGGTCGCAAGACACCCCGCAAGGAGCAGGCTGCAGGCCGCAATCAGGGCGATCCGTCGCACCGCCCGATGCTACCTGCCACAAGGCGACCCGGGCCACCATGACCCCTATACTCGGCCCGATGAGCGAATCCGAAACACCCAAGCTGCATGTCGACAGCGACTGGAAGGCGCAGGCGCATGCCGAGAAGGAACGCCTGGCGAAGCAGGAGGCGGAGAAGCCCGCCCGACCAGGCCGCGACGAGATGCCCCCCGCCGACTTCCGCAGTCTGGTGGGCGTGCTGGCCAGTCAGGCCATCAGCGGCCTCGGCGGCATGCAGGATGAACAGGGCCGCGTGATGGTGGACCTGATGGGCAGCCGCTTCGCCATCGACCTGCTCGGCGTGATTCAGGAGAAGACCAAGGGCAACCTGACTCCCGAGGAGGAGAAGGACCTGACCGAGGTGCTGGCCGAGTTGCGCACACGCTTCGTGCAGATTGCCCAGGCCGTGGCCGCCAAGATGGCCGCCGGCAAGGGCGGCGTGCCCGGCGCCATGCCCGGCATCGGCGAACCCCCCGCTTCGGGCGGTTCCAAGCTGGTCGTTCCCTGATCGCACATCCCTCGAGAGAAACGCCCGTGTCCACTGCCGTCGCTGCAAAGAAGACCAACTTCATCGATCGCCACTATCACCTGATCCGCCGACTGCACTCGCTGTCGGGCATCGTGCCGATCGGCCTGTTCCTGTTCCCGCATCTCACCACCAACTCCAGCATCATGTGGGGCAAGGCGCTCAACGGCGCCAAGTTCGCCGACCGCGGCATCGACGCCGCGGGTGCCGGCGTGGCCACCTTCCAGCATGAAGTGGAGTTCATCCACGGACTGCCCGCGCTGATCTTCATCGAGATCTTCGTGCTGTGGCTGCCCATCCTGTTCCATGCGGGCGTGGGCGTGTACTTCGCCAAGACCGGCCGCTTCAACGTGAGCCGCTACGCGTATCAGGACAACTGGCGCTACGTGTGGCAGCGACTCAGCGGCTATCTGGGCGTGCTGTTCATCTTCATGCATGTCAGCAGCCTGCGCTGGGGCTGGAACTACGGCGGCCTCATGCCCACCTTCCATGCCGACGCGGCGGCCAGCAGCCTGGCCACGCACCTGCAGAAGGGAAGCGCCGGCCTGCTGATGGCCGCCTTCTACCTGGTGTGCGTGCTGGCGCTGGTGTTCCACTTCGCCAACGGCCTGTGGACCGCGGCCATCACCTGGGGCGTCACCGTGAGCGTGGCGGCACAGAAGCGCTGGGGTCAGGTGTGCACGCTGGTGGGCCTGTCCCTCGCGGGCGCGGCCATCGCCAGCGTGTTCGGATTCGCCACCCTCGACCCGGCCAAGGCGCAGGTGATCGAGAAGCAGTATCAGGAAACCAAGCTGCGCAACGAAGTGCAGGCCTCCGCTGGACAAGCGAGCGCGGCAGGCATTGAATCGGCCCACGAAGGAGCAATGCGATGAGTGCCCGTGAACAGCGCGTGATGGTGGTTGGCGGCGGACTTGCAGGCCTGGCGGCCACCGTCCGCATCGTGGAGGCCGGCCTGCCGGTCGACCTGTTCAGCATCGTGCCGGTGAAGCGCTCGCACAGCGTGTGCGCCCAGGGCGGCATCAACGCCTGCAACGAGGTGGCGCGTCAGCAGGGTTACAGCGAGTACGAGCACTTCGACGAGTCGATCTACGGTGGCGACTTCCTTGCGCACCAGCCCCCGGTGTACGAGATGGCGCACTGGGCCCCGAACATCATCAACCTGCTCGACCGCATGGGCGTGCCCTTCAACCGCACCGCCGAGGGGCAGCGCGACCTGCGCCTGTTCGGCGGCAGCCTGTACAAGCGCACGCACTTCGCGGGCGCCACCACCGGCCAGCAGCTCATCTACGCGCTCGACGAGCAGGTGCGCCGCTGGGAGGCCGAGGGCAAGGTGAAGAAGTACGAGCACTGGGAGTTCCTGCGACCCGTGGTGGACGCGGCCGGACTCACGCAGGGCATCGTGGCGCAGGACCTGCGCACCATGCAGATCCGCAGTTTCCGCGGCGACGCGGTGGTGATGGCCACCGGCGGCTGCGGCCTGGTGTTCGGCAAGAGCACCAACAGCGTCATGTGCACGGGTGCCGCGGCCAGCCGCTGCTACCAGCATGGCGCGTTCTACGCCAACGGCGAGTTCATCCAGGTGCACCCCACCGCCATTCCCGGCGCCGACAAGCTGCGCCTGATGAGCGAGAGCGCGCGCGGCGAAGGCGGCCGCGTGTGGGTGCCCCGCAAGAAGGGCGACAACCGCGACGCGCGACAGATTCCCGAGGCGGAGCGCTGGTACTTCCTGGAAGAGAAGTATCCCAAGTACGGCAACATCGTGCCGCGCGACATCGCCACCCGCGAGATCTTCGAGGTGTGCGTGAAGCTGGGCATGGGCGTTGCGGGTCAGAACCAGGTGTATCTGGATCTCACCCACCTCGGCCGCGAGTACTTGGACCGCAAGCTCGGCGGCATCCTGGAGATCTACCGCAAGTTCGTTGGCGAGGAGCCGAGCGAGCTGCCCATGCGCATCTTCCCGGGCATGCATTACTCCATGGGTGGCCTGTGGACCACCTACACCGCCAAGCCGGACGCCAAGGGCATGGTGCAGGGTGCGCCCAACAGCATGATGACCAACGTGAATGGTCTCTACGCCTTCGGTGAGGTGAACTACCAGTATCACGGTGCCAACCGTCTCGGCGCCAACGCGCTGCTCAGCTGTCTCTTCGACGGGCTGTTCTGTGGCGCCGGCGTGGCCAACTTCGCCAAGGACCGCACGGACACCGCCGCCAAGGCGCCCGCTTCGCTGTTCGAAGGTGCGGTGCAGGCCGAGGAGTCGATCGCCAAGGGACTGATCGACGGCAAGGGCACCGAGAACCCCTACCTGATCGGCAAGGAGATGGGCGACGAGATGACCGCCGCCTGCACCGTGGTGAAGGACGAGCAGCGCCTGCTGCAGGCTCGCGGCAAGATCGCCGAGCTGCGCGAGCGTTTCAGCCGCGTGCGCCTGAGCGATACGGGCCTGTGGACCAACCAGAACCTCAGCCATGCGCGTGCGGTGGGTGACATGCTGCTCATCGCCGATGCCATCGTGGAAGGCAGCCTGGCGCGCAAGGAGAGCCGCGGCGCCCATTTCCGCACGGACTTCCCCGAGCGCAACGACGATCAGTTCATGAAGACCACGGTGGCCAAGTTCAACGCGGCTGGCGGCAGGGCCGGCATCAGCTTCGAGGATCTGCAGACGCCGCTCGTGCAGCCCCGCAAGCGCACCTACGGCAAGGTGGAAGGCGCCAAGCCCGTCCCTCTTTGTTTGCACTCAGCCGGCGAGCGGCACGCCCATGAATGCGGGCTTGAAAACGACCACAGCGCTCATGACGAGTTGCAGTGCGGCGAGCAGCGCAGCTCCACGAATGCTCCAGCGGTCGCTGCGCGCATCGACACCCTGCCCCATGGCGATCAGCCATCCCACGGCGAGCAGCGCCCACGGATCGAAGTAGCGCTGGAATGTCTGGGCGTTCAGGCACTGCGCCACCCCCATGCACAGCACCGCAGCCAGCAGCAGCGTGGCGGGCCACGCGTGACCGATGCGCGCCGCGCGTTCCCGCAGCGCCGTCGCCACAAGCGCGCCAACACCCGCAAGCGCGATCATCGCAAGGCTTCGGCCACTGGGTGCCGGCAACGCCCGCGCCACCTCCCAGATCGGACCACCCCACCGCCCCACCTCGCCCGCGCCCTTCACCACGTCAGGCGCCGTCGGGCCCCAAGTGTGCTCGGTCACGGTGCCACGACGCATCTCGTCAGGCGGAAGCACCTTGCGCCAGTCGCTGCGCACCGCAGCACACATGGCCATGGCGATCACCGACACAAGCACGCATCGAACGCGCGCGCGTCGGTCCAGCGCCATCCACACGCCCGGCAGCACCAGCGCTCCCCAGCAACCAAGCGTGGCCAGCAGCATCACCATGGCGGCTGGATTGAACACCGCCTGATGGAAAGGCTGAAACCGCGGCGGCATGCTTCCACCCCACATCGCAAAGAACGCGCCCACGCACGCCACCGGTGGCACCAGCACCACCGTGAGCCGCCAGGCACGCGCGGGCCATGAAGCCTGCACGTCCCGAGCGCGATCGAACAACACGCGAAGCGCGGCCGGCACGCTGGCCCACAGCATGATCTGCCGCACCAGCACCGTGCCCGCACCAAGCAGTCCAGCCACGCGCGACATGCGCACCTCGTTGCGCGCCACCAGTGCCACGCCCATGGTGGCCGCCGCCAGCGCCAGCGCCGCCGCATCGGTCGTCATCCACACCGTGGCGCCAAGCAGGTACGGTGAAAGCGCCACCGGCGCAGCGAGCACGGCCGCCACCCGCGCGCTGCACCACGCCGCGGCCATGCGCCAGGTGACCAGCCACGCGAGCAAGCCCGCGACGCTTGCCACCAGTCGCTGCACCAGGAGCCCACCACCCAGCTTGGCCACCACCGCAAGCACCAGATGAAACCCGGGCGTGGTGGTGGTGAAGGATTCGCGAAGATCGGGCGTGGGCCACTGCGCAGCGAGCCGACGGATCTCGATCGCGTGGTAGTCCACCATGTCGTTGGCCTGACTGGTGCCCCCGCCACCGGCCAGGATCGCCGGCCACACCAGCACCACGAACAGCACCAGCATGCCGATCACCCAGCCCCAGCCGCGCGGCGCATTCGGATCTGCTCGCCCTGTCTCGTGCATGGTGTGCCGTGCCTGCGGATTCACCGCAGCAACAGCCCCTTCAGCAGGGTCTCGACCGGCGCCCAGTACAGCACCAGCAGCGTGCCGATGCCGAACGACGCCATGCTTGCCAGCAGCGCACGATCACTCGTCAGCGTTTCAAGCGGCGCGTCGCTCA
>RFQW01000311.1 GCA_009924765.1 Planctomycetota bacterium
ATCGGTCCCAGGATCGGCACCTCCGGCATGCTCGGCGCGCCACACAGCCCCAGCACGGCGATCACGCCAACCACTACACCCAGCGCGCCCACCGTGCTGCCGATCACACCGCGACTTCCAACGCTCCACTGCAAGCCCACCATCACCGTGAAGGCTAGGAAGCCGGCGAAGCATGGGAGGAACACGAATGCCGCCGCGGGAAGCACCATGGGCACATCGACCATGGCCGTGCCGATGGGTCGCGACAGCACCACCGAGGCAGCACCAAATCCCCCCGCCAGCACGTACATCGCCGCAAGCATCAGCGTGATCGATGGCGTGGCGATCGCCGGCCACAGCACCACGATCAGCCCACGCAGCTTGCCCGCGAGATAGGGGCCGGGCTGGATCGGCGTCGTCAACAGGATGTCGAGCGAGCCGTCCTCGCGCTCGCGGCTCACCGATGTGGCGCTTGCACTGATGGCCACCAGCAATGCGAGCACCGCTTCACTGCTCACCAACGCGACCAGCACCAGTCGCGCGCTCACGGTGCCCATGGTGCCCGTTCGATGCGCCACCAGCGTCAGCACGGCGGCCAGCACGCCCACGATGAAAAGGCCCCAGCGCGCGGCACGCGCGGCGGGCGTGGAGAGCCGAAGACTCGCCTCCCGCCACGCGACCGGGTTGTGCCACACCCGGCGCGGCGCTCGCTCGCCGACCTTGTTCACGCGACGCAGCAGGCGTGCCATGATTCCGGTGCTGGCTTCGGCGCGCGATCCGACCAGACGCACACGCAGCGTGGCCAGGCCCAGCAGCACGACCGAAGCGACCAGCGACCCCACCGACATCACGCCCAGCGGATTGCCGAGCCATTGCCGCCGCAGCCACCCGGCCTCGTCTGCCGAAAATTCCCAGGGCTGGTAGGCGTTCGACTGCAGCTCGCTGCGCAGCGCCAGAAACGGATTCAGCGGCGTGATCCAGGTGGTGTGCACCGCATCCGATCCCACCGAAACGGGTACCTGCAGCGCCAGATCCGCCGCGGCGGTGGCGAACAGTGTCAGCACCGTGGCGGCGTAGAAGGCGAACACGCCGCGCTTGCCCGCGCTGCGCATCACGCTCAGCATCACCGCCACGCTTCCCAGAAGCAGGGCCGTGCACAGCGACACCGTGAAGCTGGCGAAGATGCCGCTGCCACGCACGCCGCCGAAGATGCGCGTGACCAGGCACAGCGGCAGCGTGGCCACCAGCAGCGCGATGGCGAAGAAGAGCCGGCCCATCAGGTTGCCCAGCACGATCTGCGCGCTGCTGAGCGGCGTGGTGAGCAGCACTTCCCATGTGCGCGGATTGCTCTCCTGCGCGATGGCCCCGGCCATGAACAGCGGCGTGAGCAGGCAGATGGCCGCCACCTGCGCGTAGCTGATCCAGGTGAACGCGCTCGCGCCACGCTGCGCCATGTCCTTCAGCGTGCCGCCCTGGCCCAGCAGCGCGAGCACCACCAGCAGCATGAGCAGACCCAGCGTGGCCCCGCGCACCAGCAGGTCGCGCTTGCGACGACCCGCACCCGCCACCAGCCGAAGCACGATGGGATTGGTCGGCAGCAGGTCGCTCATCCAGCGCAGGGCGGCGGGCATGTGGGCAGTTTATGAGCCGCGGCGGGTCAGGCTTTGTGGAATCGCCCACCTTCGCATCGCCAGATGATTGACCCCCACCACCCGACGGCCGATACTGCACCCACTCAACCCGCCGTGCCCGCGACGGCGCTCACCTCCTCTTTCCGGCCTCCGCCCACTTTCGGGCGCGCCGTTTGGACACTCGCATGACAACCACCACCTCTCCCATCGTGGGCCTGCTGGCCCAGGGCGCGCCGAACGCGGCTGCACCGATCACCTATGTGCTGCTGGCCGTCGCGGCCGCGGTGTTCGGCTTCGCGCTGTTTCAGGCTTCGCGCATGCGTCGCGAGGGCCTGCGGCTGATCGACCGCTCCATCGCCGACGCCGAGTCGAAGGCCAAGACCATCGAGCTGGAGGCCGAGCGCCGCATCGCCGAGCGCCGCGCCGAGGTGGACGCCAAGCTGAACAAGTCGCTGGCCGAGATCCAGGAATCGCAGGCGCGCGCCGCCCGCCGCGAGGAAACCCTCGACCGCAAGCTGGAGCAGCTCGACCAGCGTGAGCGCCGCATGGACGAGCGCGAGAAGGCGCTGCAGGCGGGCGAGCGGCAGCAGGCCGAAGTGCGCGAGTCGCTGGCCCGCGAGCGCGTGGCGATCCAGGATCGCCTGAGCCAGATCAGCGGCCTCACCCCCGAGCAGGCGCGCGAAGTGCTGATGGCCGAGGTGCGCATGCACGCCGAGCGCGACGCCGCACTGCTGACGCAGAAGGTGCTGCACGACGCGGAAGCCAGGTCGCGCGAGCAGGCACGCGAGATCGTGCTGATGGCCATCCAGCGCTACGCCGGCGAGACCAGCAGCGACAGCACGGTGCGCAGCGTGAAGGTGCCCAGCGAGGATCTGAAGGGCCGCGTGATCGGCCGCGAGGGCCGCAACATCCGCCACTTCGAGAAGGTGACCGGCGTGGATGTGCTGATCGACGACACGCCGGGCGTGATCTCCGTCAGCTGCTTCGATCGCGTGCGTCAGGCCGTGGCCGCCGAGGCGCTGCAGAAGCTGGTGAACGACGGACGCATCCATCCCGCGCGCATCGAGGAGGTGGTGGAGCAGTGCCGCCGCGACGTGCACGAGCGCATGATCAAGGCGGGTCAGGACGCGGCCATGGAGGCCGATGTGCGCGGCCTGCACCCCAAGGTGATCGAGATGATGGGCCGACTGCACTTCCGAACCAGCTACGGGCAGAACGTGCTGCGCCACTCGATCGAGGTGGCGTTCCTGTGCCAGCTGATCGCGAGCCAGCTTGGCCTCGACGCCGCCACGGCCCGC
>RFQW01000312.1 GCA_009924765.1 Planctomycetota bacterium
AAGAAGAGCTTCAAGGGCATCGAGGATCAGTTCCTCGCGGCGGTCAAGGCCTTCAAGGCCGCGTTCCGCGCCAGCTGAAGCGCTTCACAACCGTGAAACATGAACGCGCGGGCCATGGGGCCCGCGCGTTTCATTTGGTCCGCGTAACAGGGACGGGGGTCAGTATCGGACGCACTCACGCAGGGTCCGATACAGACCCCCGTCCCTCATATCGGTCACTCGCCGATGTCTTCGGCCCACAGATCGGGCTTCTCGCGCTTCATGCGCTCCATCAGCGCGATGCAGCGGGGGTCCTGCAGCACGCGGACCTCCATGCCCTTCTCCTTCATCCAGTCCTCGCCGCCGAGGTAGGTCTTGTTCTCGCCGATGATCACGCGCGGAATCTTGAACAGCACGGCGGTGCCGGTGCACATCTGGCAGGGGCTCAGGGTGCTGATCAGCGTGCAGCGATTCCAGTCGCGGCGCCGGCCCGCGTTGCGGATGCAGTCCACCTCGGCGTGCGCGGTTGGGTCGCCCTGCTGCACGCGCTGGTTGTGTCCGATGGCCACGATCACGCCGCGCTCATCCAGCAGCGCGCTGCCGATGGGAATGCCGCCTTCGCGCCAACCTTTCTCCGCTTGGGCGATGGCTGCGTCGAGTCCTGCCTGAATGTGCGCTTCGGAAATCGGTGGAAGGGGCTTGCTCATGCAGCCATCATCGGGCTGCCAATCGGGGATCCCCCAAAAAGTCACCCGCCCGCGGCCACAGGGCGCGCGGGCGGGCGTGTTTCACACGGGTCGCACTTCTGGTGCGGAGCCCGTCGGGTGCACGGAGTTACCGTGGCAAACCCTTCGAATTCTTGGATTGCGTCACTGGACCACCTCCTTCAGGAAAGCGCCCTTCCCGGCTGTCGCGGGGCAATTCGGCCCGCCGCCAGGCTGCACACCGCCGCGGCGAACCGCGACGCACATCGCCCGATCGCGTTTGGCGCGGTCGGTCGTCCGGGCGTTGCCGTGCGGGGGGGTGTCGCGTTTGACATCCAGCGCACGGGTCGTTTCCAGATACCACAGGATTCGCTGAATCCCGCCTCGCGGCAAGCGGAAACCCCGAATTGCGGAGTAGATTTTCATTTCCATGAAGCGCATCGTGGTTTTCGGATCCATCACCTACGACCGAACCCTGCACCTGCCGCGACTGCCGCACGCGGGTCAGGGCGTGATGGCCACTGCGGTCACCCACAGCGTGGGAGGCAAGGGCGCCAATGTGTCGGTGGCCGCCGCCCGCGCCGGTGCGCATGTGGAGCTGGTCTCCGCGGTTGGTGGTGATGGCGACCGGGCGCTGAAGGAACTGGCCGACGCCGGCGTGCACATTCACCGTGTGGCGCGCAAACCCGAGATGAGCACCGCCGAGGTGGTGATCCATCTGGCCACCGATCAGAGCGAGTTCGGCATCACGGTGCCGGGCGCCGATCGTCATGTGTCGCTGCATGCCTTCGACGCCGCCATCGAGCAGTGTCGCGGCGGTCACATCGGCTACCTCGATGGCATGGTGAACGACGGGGCGCATGTGATCCGAGCCATGGCTCGCCGCGGCGCCCCGCTGGTGGTGAACCCCTCGCCGGTGCACCCCGATGTGGCCGAATGGCCCATGCAGCAGGCCACGATCATCATGCTGAATCAGGGCGAGGCGCGCACGCTCACCGATCAGGAAGATGAGCATGCGCAGATCGATGCGCTGCATGCGCGCTACCCCGGCCCTGGCATCGTGCTCACGCTTGGCTCGCGCGGCGCGTGGTGGAGCAGTCGCGGCAATCGCTCGCACATTCCAACCGTGCAGGTGAGTGCCATCGACTCCACCGCCGCGGGCGACACCTTCGCCGGCTACTTCCTGGCCGGTCTGGCGGATGGCCAGCATCCGCACGAGGCGTTGCAGCAGGCTGCTCGTGCGGCGGCCTTGTGCGTGACGCGCCACGGCAGTCTGCACAGCATCCCGACCCGGCTTGAAGTGCTGCAGGCTGGGTAGCGCGTGGTGGCGGCGATCGCCGCGATCGCATATCCCTTCGCTTCATGAGCGACAAGACAGAGACGGCCATGATGCCGATGGATGCCCAGCCGGTGTACCTGATCGCTGGCCAGTCGACCCCTGAACAGCCCGGGCTGTCGTTTGTGGATGCCCTGGTCTGGGCCTATCGCCGCCGTTGGTGGCTGGTGGTGTGGTTTGTGGTGCTCATGGGCGTGCAGGTGGGCACGCTGATGCAAGCCAAGCAGTTCGAGTGCGTGTTCACCGTCCGCTCCGAGCGCGGAAGTCTTGAAAGTGTTGTGGTTGCGCTGCAAGAGGATCTTGCGTGGCGCGGGGATTCTGTGCGAGCGCTCAACCCACAGATTGACTTTCAGAAAATGGGTACTGGCGCCAAGGCAGAGCAGGCGAAGAAGTTCTTGTGCAGGTCGCGGATGCCGTCAGCGACGGATCTCAGACGCTGATCGAGGGATTGCGAACGGTGGCCCAGGCCGCCTGTGCTCGTGCTGTAGACGAGTACCTGAAGCAGGCCGGGCTGGGTGTGCAGGTGGCCAGCGAGCGCGTGCAGGCGCTGCGTGCAGACTCGAATGCAACGGTCGCCGAACGCTCGGCGGCTGAAATGTCTCTGGCCAACGCGAGGGTGGCACTCGAGACACCACTTGTGCTGAAAGTGTCCGAGATCCAGCGAAATCCGGTGACCTCTGGATTCTCAAAGAGAGTCGCGCTGGCTGCGGCGCTGGCGATCTGCGGGTCGCTGCTGCTGGTGAGTGCTGGTTGGGGCTACGGCGAGATCCGTCGTCGCGCGGCGCAGTCCTGATCGTCGCGTCGGCGCCTCAGACGATCGGCGACGCCATCAGGCTGATGCGGTAGCGGCGCCCGTTGCCGGTCTTTCGGCCCTGCACCACGATCT
>RFQW01000313.1 GCA_009924765.1 Planctomycetota bacterium
GTGCTGCCGCTGTTCCCGCCCGTTGCCGCGCTGATTGCCATGGGACTGGTGCGGTGGCGCGAAGGCGTGAGCCAGTCGCGCGACGCGGGCACCACGATCGCGCTGCTGGTGGTGCGACTTGCGGCGCTGGCGACCTTCATGCTTGCCCTGTTGGGAAACCAGACTGCGGGCTTGCCGCGACTGTGGCTTGGTCCCGAAGCGCCGCGATGGGTGCTGCTCGGCATCGCGCTGCTCACGTGGTCGATGCTGGAGGTTTCGTCACACCGCGCCGGCGAAAGCAGGCGATGGCTGATGCGAACCGCGTGGACGCCGGTGCCCGGGCTGCTGTGCATGCTGTTGCTGCTGCCGGATGCGTTGCTGAGCCCGCAGAAACTGCCTTGGGAGTTGCTGCAGCGACATGAAGCGGCGTTGCGCGAGGCACCCCATCTGGTGGTGAGCAACGCGAATGGGCACGCCATCGCCTGGACCACCGGCCGCAGCGACTTCCTGGTGGCCGGCGCCCCAAGCGAATTCGACAACGAGCTGCACATCGCCTCGGAGCAGGCAAGACTGGTCTCCACCGAGGCGCTCCGTTCACGCGTGGCCGAGTGGCTACCACAGGGGCCGGTGGCGCTGGTGATCAGCACGGATCAGGCCGAAGCGCTCGCGAAGCGCTTCGGCGATCAGGTGCGCGCCATCGAATCCGACCGCGATCTCACGGTGCTGGTGCTGGGTCGCGCCGATCGATCCACGGCGCGATGATGGCGGGCCACGGCCGCCACCACATCAGGCGCCTTCGTGCACGCTGTCTGGATGCATGCTCCACGCCGCGCGGATGCGGTCGTAGCGCTCCACGAAGATCTGCACCAATTCGGGATCGAACGCCTTGCCGGCATCGGCCTTGATGGTCTCGATCACCTTCGCTTCGGGCCACGCTTCCTTGTACGCGCGCGGACTGCTGAGCGCGTCATACACATCGGCGATGGCCACGATGCGGGCGAACAGCGGAATGTCGTATTCCTTCAGGCCGATGGTCGGCAGCGGCAAGGCGAGCAGCTTCTCGATGTCCCCATGCGCGGACTTGATGTCCACCTGGCCCGGATAGCCCTTGCCATCCCAGCGCTCGTGGTGGTGCAGCGCCACCTCGCGTGCGTCCTTGTCCTGCGCTCCGTCATCCGGCAGCAGCGCGACACCCAGGATGGTGTGTCGCTTCATGGCCGCATATTCCTCGTCCGTGAGCTTGCCCGGCTTCCTCAGGATGATGTCGCTGATGCCCACCTTGCCCACATCGTGCAGCATGCTGGCCACCCGCAGTGTGGCGCGCGCGAATTGCGCATCCTCGTCACGAAGGTTGTGGCGCTGCGCCCATGCCTCGAACAGCTCCATGCTGACGCCACTCACGCGCTTCACGTGCGCGCTCGTCTCGCGCGGATCGCGGATTTCGGCCGCGCGATTCATGAGCGCGAGCAGCCGATCGGTGACGCGCTGACGCTCCAGCGACATGGCCATGAGCGTGGAGAAGTGGCGCAGGTTGGCGGCATCCTGTTCAGTGAACGCTTCGCGAAACGATCCGTCACGCGCCCGGGGATCCGCCGCCAGCAGCACGCCAAGCAGGTCACCACCGCCCGATCGAAGGGGCACGAGCAGTGCCGGGCGATCGGCATTGGAAGACGCTCTCAACGCAGCGATGCCCGTGTTGGCCAGCCGCGGCTCCGGGTGATCCATGCCCGCGCGCAGAACCGAAAGCGTGGTGTCCGGCAGCACGCAGAACTGCCCAAGCAGCAGGCGCGCCAGTTCTGTATCGCCCCCACAGCGCGCATGACTCACTCCCAAGCGATTACCATCGCCAAGCAGCACGGCGGACAATTCGCACGGCAGCACCTGCACCACGCCTTCCAGCATGCGACGCATGAGCAGGTTCAGGTCACCCAGCTCGGTGAAGTCCACCTCGATGGCCTCGAAGGCCGCCATGCGCGACTCGTGACTGCGCACCTCGCCGGCCAGCGCCTTGTTGCGGCGCAGCAGCCAAGGCTGATGGCCATCCGGTTCATGTCCTGCATCAGGGCCAGGATCTCGGGCGGGCCGTGTTCTGCGAGCCGTGCCTTGAAATTGCCGGCATCCACGCTGGCGGCGAACGCCCGCACCTGCTCGATGGGCTGCACGATGCGCCGCGACACCCACCAGCCCAGTGCAACACCCACCACGATGGCGATCGAAAGTGCCGCCAGCGCGAGCTCGACGAACTGCATGAAGAATTCGCGCAACTCGGACATGCGCATGGCCATCGCGACCACGCCCGAACCGTCCTTCAGCGGCGTGGCGGAGCCGAACCATTCATCGGAGTCGGTGTGGTACCAACCGCCGACCGGATGATCGCTCTGCAGGCTGGACTCCGCATCCTCCGCATCGATCGCGAAGATGTCGCCCTCCACGTGCCGCGGCTTGGCGTCCGGAAGATGGTCCGCCGACACCACCAGTCGCCACTGCTTGCCGGCAGGTTCCAGGATGGTGGCCGACTTCCAGGTGGAATGCACCTGCGCCAACCGCTCCAGCGAGTCCTGGAGCACGCGACGGGCCTCGTCACGCAACGCGGGATTGCCCGCAATCCGGGCGGGCGTGAGCATCTTGGCCTCGAGTTGTGCGGCCAGCATGGAAACCACGTCCGACGCCGCACCTTCGGTGGCCGCCAGCATCTGCGTTCGCATGATGCGCATGCCGAGCACGCCCATGATCAGCGCCGCCACCGCAGCCACCAGCGCAACCACCGCCGCCACGCGCACCCGCAACGAGGCGCGCTTCACGCGTTGCCTCGTTCGCAGCACAGACAGCCGCCGATCGGACTTGAACCGACAACCTCAAGATTACAAATCATGTGCTCTACCAGTTGAGCTACGGCGGCGTAGATCATTTGGCAAGCGTACCG
>RFQW01000314.1 GCA_009924765.1 Planctomycetota bacterium
CAGCGACTTCCTGGTGGCCGATGGTCTTGACCGAGGTCTGCAGGCATTGGTGACGCGAGGCTGGGATGTGGTGGCGCTGCAGGTGCTGGCGACCGAGGATGTGGCGCCCGCATCGCACGGCATCGTGGGTGACCTGCGTCTGGTCGATGTGGAAGATGCGAGCGAGACCGAGGTGACCGTGTCCGAGGCGCTGCTGCGCGAGCATCGCCGGCGGCTGGAGGCGCACAACGCGCAGCTGCGCGACACGTGTGCGCGACTCGGCATCCGGCACCTGGCGGTGGACACCGATGTGGATCTGCCGCGTCTGATGATGGAGACCATGCGTCGCGGAGGCGTGCTGCGATGAGCGTGCTCTCGCCGATCGTGGGCGCGCTGCTGTTCGCCGCGGTGGCGGTTCCGCTGCTGGCGCTGTACTTCCTGCGCCTTCGACGCACGCGACGCGTGATCAGCAGTTCGCTGCCATGGGTGCGTCGCACCGAGGATCTGCGTGCCAACGCGCCGTTCCAGCGCATTCGGCCAAGTCTGCTGCTGTTCCTGCAGATGCTGCTGCTGGCGTTGCTGGCGCTCGCCGTGGCGCAGCCCATCGTGCGCGGCTGGGGCGTGCGCGGTGGTCGCGTGGTGCTGCTGATCGACTGCTCGGCCAGCATGGGCACGCTGGATGGCGCCGGTGGCGTCACGCGGCTTGCGGAGGCCAAGCGGCAGGCGATCGCGCGTGCCGAGAGCCTGCAGGGTGGCGGTCTGTTCGCCTCCACCGGCCCCGAGATCATGGTGATCGCCTTCGCCGACACCGCGCAGGTGTGCACGCCCTTCACCACAAGCCTTGCGCGCGTGCGCATGGCGATCGAGGCCATCGTGGGTTGCGACGAGCGCACGCGCATCGAGCCGGCGCTCGAACTGGCGCGTGCGCAGCCAACGGGCGCACAGGACGAGCGTGCGCCGACACCCGCCGCCGAGCCGCTCGCGCTGGAACTGTTCAGTGATGGACGACTCGTCGACGGTGATCGCGTGGCGCTGCGGGCCAACGAGTCGATGACGTTTGCGCGCATCGGCTCGCCGGACACGGGCAATGCGGGCATCGGTGCGGCCGGCTGTGAACGCTCCATCGAGGATGCTGCGCAGGTGCAGGCCTTCGCGAGCCTGCGCAACTATGGATCGACCGCGGTCGATCGCAAGCTTGTGTTGCGCAGTGCCGGTGGCGTGCTTGGCGCCTCGCCGGACGCGCTGCAGGTTCCGCCGCTCGCGGTGCGGGAGCGCGATCGCATGGCCGGCGAGCGACGCATGCTGTTCGCCCCGTTCGCGGCGCCCGATCGACGGGTGCTGGAGTTCGAGTGTTCGCCGGGTGATGCCTTCCCGACCGATGATCGCGCCTTCGTGGCGCTGCGCGCTCCACGGCCGCTTCGCGTGGCGCTGATCGGCACGGACGCCTCGCTGCGTGCGCTGCTGGATGCACTGGCGCCGGGTTCGCTGCAGACCTTCGATCGCGACGCGGTGGAAGCCGCGCAGGCCAAGGACGCGGCATGGGCCGAGGGTTTCGATGTGGTGGTGAACGCCGGGCTGCCGCCCTCGCGCATGAACCGTGGCCGCTGGCTGCATTTCGGTCCGGTGCCTGCCCTCGATGGCCTGAATCCCTTCGGCACGCCCGGCCGCGACTTCGTGCAGTCGATGCGTGGCGATCATCCGGCGCTTCGCCAGTGCAACCTGAACGAGCTGGTGGCGTCGCGCGCCAATCGCGTGGCGGTGCAGTCGCCCTGGCAGGCGATCGTGGAAGGCGGCAAGTCGCCGCTGGTGGTGGCGGGTCCGTCGGCGCACGGATTCGTGATCGCCGTCACCTTCGAGCCAGGCGACTCGAACTGGCCCTTCCAGCGCAGCTTCGTCAACTTCACCGCGCAGGCCATCGAGTTGCTTGCGGGCATGTCGGATGTGGCCAGCGACGAATCACTGGAACCCGGTGCCATGATCCGTGTGCGACTGCCCGATGGTGCGCGCGATGTTCGCGTGACGCCGCCCGGTGGCGCCGCCGAGTCGATGGTGCGCCACGATGCGGAAGCGTCGTGGGGACCGGCGCGTCGGTGCGGGGCCTATCGCATCGCGTGGCAGGGTGCCGACGGCGCGTCGGGCGAGCGCTGGGTGGCCGTGAACATGCTCGATGCAGCCGAATGTGATGTGGCCGCGGTGGATCGGCTGACGCTGTCGGGTCAGGCCGTCCGCACCGTGGCACGCGAGGGCGGTGCCCTCGACCTGTGGCCGTGGATCCTGGGGCTGGCGTTCGTGCTGCTGCTGGCGGAGTGGTGGATCTACCACCGTCAGGCCACGCGCTGATCCGCGGCTGGCGCGTTCCCTATCATCGCCGCCATGAACACGGACCGCATCGCCAACTTCGAGCGCATGGCGCACGCCGACCCAACCAACGAGATGGCGCACTTCAGCCTTGGCAATGCCTACCTGCAGGCTGGCCGCTTCGCCGAGGCGGCGCAGAGCCTGGAGAAGTGCATCGAGCTCGCCCCCGAGATGAGCAAGGCGTGGCAGTTGTGCGGACAGGCGCAACTCGGCGCAGGCTGGAGCGACAAGGCGGTGGCCACGCTCAATCGCGGCTACGAGGTGGCGGCCAGCAAGGGTGATCGCATGCCGCAGCAGGCCATCGCCGAACTGCTGCGCGGCATCGGTCGCGAGCCGCCGCAGATCGCCGCGGCGGCGGCCGAAGCGGCCGAGGCGCTGCGCGCGTCAGGCAGTTTTATCTGCTCGCGCACCGGTCGCGCGGGCACCAAGTTGGATGCGCCGCCGTTCCGCGGCCCCGTGGGCGCGTGGATCGGCGAGAACATCTCCGCTGAAACGTGGAAGGCCTGGATTGGGCAGGGCACCAAGGTGATCAACGAGCTGCGCCTCGACTTCTCCCG
>RFQW01000315.1 GCA_009924765.1 Planctomycetota bacterium
TTCGTGCGAACCAATGTGCCGCGCCTGCTCGAGCTGGGGCGCGTGGATGCAGCCTGGGCCAAGGCCGTTCTGGATGATCTGACCGCCGCCGAGGCCGACCCGGGCAGCCTGTTCATCAGCCCTCAGGTCCTGGAGATCACCGCCGAAAGGCTGTGATTTCCCGGGCAATCCGTGGGGGGTTGGAGCCTTCCCGGGCTCCGCTATACTGCGGGGCTCCCCAAAGGGATCTACACCATGAAGAAAGAACTGCATCCAAAGTGGTACCCCGACTGCAAGGTGAACTTCCGCGGCCAGCATGTGATGACCGTGGGCGCCACCGTGCCCGAGCTCAACGTTGAAATCTGGTCGGGCTCGCACCCCTTCTACACCGGTCAGAAGACCTTCGTGGACACCCTCGGCCGCGTCGAGCGCTTCCAGAAGAAGTTCGCCGGCGAGTACTTCAAGAAGGACGCGAAGGGCGCCAAGCCCGCCGCTTCCGACAAGAAGTAGCACCCAACCCGTGACTGTTCGACGGCCGCGCCTTCAATGGCGCGGCTGTTTGTTTTCCGCCCCACCTTTCGCCGGACCGCCTGATGGAACCCTCGCCCAAGCTGCTCGAGAAGCTCGACGAGATTGAACGCGCCTTCGAGGCCGATGGTGCCGCGCTGTCCGATCCGGCCGTGGCAACCGATCATCGCAAGGCGCGATCGCTGGCGCTGCGTCGTGCGGCCGTGGAGCCGCTGGTGCAGTCGCTTCGAGCGTGGCGCAGGCTTGCGGCCGAGGCGCGCGATGCCGACGAACTGGCGCGCGGTGCGGATGCGGACATGGCGGCGTTGGCCAAGGCCGAACTGCCTGATCTGCTGGCGCGCAGGGATGACACGCTGGACGCACTGGTGCGCCGACTGGTGATGGCCGACGACGAGGCCGTTGGCAGTCTGATCCTGGAAGTTCGCAGCGGCGTGGGTGGCCTGGAGGCCGCGCTCTGGGCGGGCGACCTGCTGGAGATGTATCGACGCTCCGCCGCGCACAGTGGCTGGCGCTTCGAGGAGATGGACGTGAAGCCCGGCGACGCGGGCGGCGTGACGCACGCCATCTTCCGCATCGAGGGCGCAGGCTGCTGGAAGGCGCTTGGATACGAGGGCGGCGTGCATCAGGTGAAGCGCGTGCCCGCCACCGAAGCGGCCGGACGCGTGCACACCAGCACCGCCACCGTGGCCGTGCTCAGCGAACCGGAAAGCGTGGAGAGCGAGGTGGACGCCAGCGAAGTGCGCGAGATTCTCACCACCGCGCAGGGTCCCGGCGGACAGAACGTGAACAAGGTGGCCACCGCCGTGCACCTGATCCACCAGCCCACCGGCATCGAGGTGCGCATGCAGGAGACGCGAAGCCAGCTGCAGAACCGCGAGAAGGCGTGGCGGCTGCTGCGCGCGCGCGTGCATGAGCGGCGACTGGCCGAGGCGGCAGCCAAGCGCGGCGAGATGCGGCGCAGCATGATCGGCGGCGGCGAGCGCGCGGAGAAGATCCGCACCTACCGCTGGAAGGAGAATGTGGCGGTCGACCATCGCGTGGAGCAGTCCTTCAATCTGCAGAGACTGCTTGCAGGCGAGATGGATGACCTGTTCAAGGCACTCGAGGCCCGCGACGTGCAGGAGCGCATCGAGCGGCTCTGAATGAGTCGAGGGACGGGGGTCGTTATTGGCCGCGCGTCGGGGTCATTCACATGTGCGTGAATTCAGCGATCAACGGCCCAAACCCGAAATTTCAGAGCGATTCGCGGGCCTGCCGAAGTCACCACATTGCCACTCGCGCCCAACACCGTGCTGCTACAGTCACGAGGTCTTGAGACGATTCGCTGGCCGCGTGGCCACCGCTCGCGCTCCTGGCAGGTGCGTGCGAGCCATGCTCGCGGAGGTCACGGTGTCTCAAGTCGAACTGCATCACGATCATGAAGCCTCGCATGCGCACGAGGGATCGAGCCGTGGCCATCAGATCACCATCCTGCTCGCGGTGGTGCTGCCCTTCGTGGCACTGGCCACGGGCGCTGCACTGGCATGGGGCCGCGGCTTTGACTGGGCACAACTCGGCATCGTGCTGTTCATGTACTTCCTGAGCGGGCTGGGCGTCACGCTTGGCTACCACCGCCTGTTCACGCACGGCAGCTATCAGGCCGTGCGTCCGCTGCAGTTCGTGCTGGGCGTGATGGCCGGCATGGCCGCAGAGGGACCGCTCATCTGGTGGGTGGCAACGCATCGTCGCCACCATCAACACTCCGACTGCGAGATGGATCCGCACTCGCCCCACGCAGCCCTGCCGGAAGGCGCGGGCATGTGGGATCGCGTGAAGGGCTTCGCGCACGCGCACATCGGCTGGCTGATCCTGGATCACGCCACCGACCCCAACCGCTACGCCCCCGACCTGCAGGCCGATCCGATGATGCGCATGCTGAGCCGCTTGTTCCCGCTCTGGCTGGCTCTGGGGCTTGCCATTCCGACCGCGCTGGGATGGCTGGTCGGCGGTGGTGAGGGCGCACTGCTTGGCTTCCTGTGGGGTGGTCTGGCGCGCATCGCGCTGCTGCACCATGTCACCTGGAGCATCAACAGCGTGTGCCACGTGTGGGGCAAAAAGGCCTATCGCAGCGGCGACGAGAGCCGCAACAACGCGCTCATGGGGCTGGTTGGATTCGGCGAGGGTTGGCACAACAACCACCACGCCTTCCCCACCAGCGCACGGCATGGACTGCACTGGTGGCAGTTCGACCTGAGCTGGGTGATCATCCGCACGTTTGAGCGCATGGGCCTGGTGTGGAAGGTTCGCGTGCCAAGCCCCGAGCGGTTGAGCGAGAAGCAGCTGACGGCCTGATCGGGCGCAGCGACCGAGTCGCAAACGGCCGTTCAGCGCGAA
>RFQW01000316.1 GCA_009924765.1 Planctomycetota bacterium
AGCGACAGGTTGTTGGCCTGGGCGATCTTGGTGATCTCCAGCAGCAGGTTGTGGCTCGCCTCCAGCTCGGCGCGATCGGTGCGGGCCTGGATGTTGCCGCTGATCGAGATCTCCACGCCGTTGGGCGTCATGGCCGCCATGCCGATGTCGGTGTTCTCGTTCATGAACATCGGCTCGCGATCCATGGCCTCCCGCACGCCGCGGATGAACCCCTCGATGCGCTCGGCGTTGGCGCCCTCGGTGAGCACGATCTTCAGTTCGATCAGGCGGTGGCGGCGCGTGCCGAGATTGTTGATGGTGGAGTCGGCCAGCTTGCCGTTGGGCACGATCACGATGCTGTCGTGGGCGGTGCGGATGCGCGTGGAGCGGATGCCCACGCTCTCCACCGAGCCCTGCACGCGGCCGGTGTCGATCCAGTCGCCGGTGCGGAACGGCCGGTCGGTGACCAGCGTGCCCGCGCCGAACACGTTGGCGATGGTCTCGCGCGAGGCGTAGGCGAACGCCAATCCGCCGATGCCGAAGCCGGCGATCATGCCGGCGGTTGGAATGCTGAGGAAGTGCGAAATGCCCAGCACCACGCCCACCACGATCAGGATGCGCGCGCAGGCCACGGACAGGCTCACCACGATGTCGTCGGTGTTGCGCTCGGTGGCGGCCGCGCGGGCCACCCAGATGTTGCCGAACAGCGTGACCAGGTACCACGCCACCAGGCCGGCGAGCAGGCTGAGCAACGTTCCAACCACGGGCGCGGCGAACTGCCCCGAACGCTCCGGCAGGCCCAGCAGGTGACGCACCTGGATCATCACCGCCGCCGCGAACAGGATGGCCATCGACCACTGGAACCAGCGGGGCTGCACCCAGTTCGGACCTGCCAGCCACACCACGCCTCGACTGAACGCGCGAGCCACCATGCGGCCGATGGTGAGCAGCAGCGCGATGCAGGTCATCGCCGAGAGGAACTGCCACAGTTCCATGTGTTGCACGCGCTTCAGCAGGAACGGCATGGACTCCTGCACGAATTCACGCAGCCTGAAGTAGGTGGTTTCGGGAATCATGCCCGGCGGCGTCGCGCCTGGCGGGGGCAGGTCGTCGGTGGCGAAGTACAGATCCGGGATGGTGCCGATGGTGTCCGCCGTGAACAGCCATGGTGCGTCCGGCGCGTTGCTGGCGGGCGCGATCACGATGGCGCCGGCGTTGTGCACGAAGTGCACGTAGGGCTCGCGTGCGGTGCCATCGTGTGGAATGGACTGCAGCCCGATCAGGCCGATGCGATTCAGCACGCGGCGCAGGTAGCCAGCCGCGGTCGCGCCATCGCGCTCGCGCAGCAGTTCGGGATAGGCGCTCAGATCCATCGTGGACATGGCCAGCGCGCGGCCGCCCTCGTCCCAGGTGGCCATGCCTTCCAGGAACGTGCGCATGGTGTCGCGCGGGTTCTGCAGCTGCTTGTGGCTCTGCGCATTCGGAGCCTTGTTGCCAAACACGGCCAGCAGCGCCTTGCGTTGGGCGGCAATCGCGTCCGCGGACGGAATCACCACATGCCACTTGCCCTCGGCGTTGCGGTGCATGGTGATCGGAAGGTTCACGCCGGTGTTCATCTGCTCCAGTGGAAAGGTGATGTCCGGCCCCGCAGATGTGTCGGGAATGGCGTAGGTGCGGAAGCTGGTGAGATCCACCACTTCGAAGTACGCGCGCACGCGATCGATGGCGGCCAGTCGCGACACGGGCGGCGAGACGGGATCGAACTCCACCGCCTGCGAGGCCAGGCCCCACGCCTCGTTGTTGCCCATGCGCGCCACGTTGGCGGCCACCACGAAGCTCACGAACGCCGAGCGCGGCGATTCCAGATCCATCGCCTGCGACAGTTCGGCCGCGTCGGTGCGCTGGCCCGTCCACCATCCGCGCATGCGATCGCGGCCCGTGAAGCTGGTCTTGTCCCGACCCATGAAGAACTCGAAGGGACCGCTGCGATCACCCTCGAACCACGTGCCCTCGAGCTCCGATCCGATCACCTTGCCCTCGATGCGGCCGCCGAACAGGGGATAGGTGCCGGTGACGGTGTTGCCTTGCTGCTTCAGCACCATGCGCGCGCCACCGTCGCGCCAGTTGGTCTGCCACGCACCGGTCCATTCGTTCTGCGCGTAGGCGACGCGGGCAAGCGCGAGCAGGCTCGTGATGAGCAGCAGGACGATTCGATGCATGGTGTTCGTGACCTTTCGGGCTTGTTCAGTCCACGCTCGGCGCGAAGCCGCGGCGCATGGTGTTCTCGCACAGGGCGCGTGGCACCACGAAGTGCTCCAGATAGCCGCCGCCGCCGGCCTTGCTGCCCAGACCGCTCATGCCGAAGCCGC
Source organism: Planctomycetota bacterium (assembly GCA_009924765.1). GTDB lineage: Bacteria > Planctomycetota > Phycisphaerae > Phycisphaerales > SM1A02 > SYAC01. Next base: position 2,349 of record RFQW01000316.1, read on the forward strand.
CGAAGGGCTGTCGCCCCACCAGCGCGCCGGTGATGCCGCGGTTCAGGTACAGGTTGCCCACGCGGTACTCGCGCTTGGCGCGCTCCAGGTGCGCGGGCTTGCGGCTGTAGATGCCGCCAGTCAACTTGTACGCGGTGCCGTTGGCCACGGCGAGGGCTTCATCGAAGTCCTTCACCTTGATCACCGCCAGCACCGGGCCGAAGATCTCGTCGTTGGCCAGGCGATGCTCGGGGCGAATGCCGCTGATGATGGCGGGGCCCACGTAGGGCAGACCCACCTTCGCCTCCAGACCCTCCGGCACGGGCAGCTGCAGTTCCAGCTTGCCTTCCTTGCTGCCGATCTCGATGAACTGCTTGATGCGCGCGGCCGCGTCGGCGTCGATCACGGGGCCGATGTCGGTGCCGGGCAGCGTGGGGTCGCCCACGGTCAGGCAGCGCGTGGCCTCGATCAGTCGATGCAGGAACTGGTCGTGCGCGCTCTCCACCACGATCACGCGGCTGCACGCCGAGCACTTCTGGCCG
>RFQW01000317.1 GCA_009924765.1 Planctomycetota bacterium
TGAAGTGGCCGGTGATGTGCTTCAGCAGCACCGTCTTGCCGCAGCCCGAGCCGCCCACGATGGCCACCATCTCGCCGCGATCGATGCGCAGGTTCACGCCTTCCAGCACCGGCTTGCCGTCGAAGGCCTTGTGCACATCCTCGATCACCACTTCGGGCGCGTGCGTTGCGTCAGTCATGCGGGCAGCGTAGCGCGATGCCGCATGCGGGTGGGCGGCGATGCGGCGTCAGGCTTCGACGGTCATCACCTGCTCGGGTGCATGACGCGCACGCAGCAGCGGAATCAGCGCCATGCCCGGCAGCGCCGCAGCGATCGACAGCGCGAAGAAGGGCTTGTAGTCCATGTTGGCCACCATCCATCCGCTCAGCCAGCCGGTGAGCGCATTGCCCACGGCCATGAACGAGGTCAGCAGCGCGTACTGCGTGGCCGTGGCGCGACGATCGCACACGCTCATCATGTAGGCCACGAAGCCGCAGCTCACCAGCCCGCCGCACAGGTTCTCGAAGGCGATCACCGGCACCAGTGCCGCGGTTGGCGCCGCCTGCGCGGCGGTGGTGGCCACCGTGGCGTGATAGCCGTCGGCCAGCAGCAGAAAGCCCGCGTTGCTTGCCGCCTGCAGCACGCCGAACACCCACAGGCACTTCACGATGCCCCAGCGCGCCACCAGCCAGCCGCCCAGCATGGCACCCACGATGCTGAAGGTGAACCCCATCGCCTGACGCACCCATCCGATGGTTTCGGTGGAGTAGCCAAGCCCCTTCACCAGCAGCGGCGGCGTCATGGCACCGCCCAGGTTGTCGGGCAGTCGATACAGGATGGTGAAGGCGAACAGGATGGCCAGCTTCCATCCCCATTGGCTGGCGAAGATCTGGAAGGGCTGCACCACGCTGGCGGCGAAGCCGTGCGCCATGCCCTCCGCGCGGGCCGGCTCCCTGGCAAGCAGCGTGCCCACCATGCCGATCACGGTGGACAGCGCGAGCAGGCCAATGGCCACGCCCCACGCCCAGCCGCGCCACGCATCATTGGCCTGCAGGCGACTGGCCACGATCAGCGCACCGGCGCCGCCCACCACCGAGGCGATGCGCGCGCCCGTGACAAACACGCTTGCACCCGCGCCCAGCTCGCGCGGCTGCAGCACCTCGGCGCGGAATGCGTCGCCCACGATGTCCTGCGTGGCGCCGGCGAACACCAGCACGCCAAGCAGCACCATGATCAGTTCCGGCGTGGCGGCATGGTCGTGCGCGTCCATGTTCCAGGCAAGCAGCAGGATGAGCAGCAGGCACACCATCTGCGACAGCAGCAGCCACGCGCGGCGACGACCCATCCAGCGCAGACCGGGAATGCCCAGGTGATCGGTGAGCGGCGCCCACAGCACCTTGAACGAGTAGGGCAGCTTGGCCAGCGACAGAGCGCCCACGTTCAGCACGCTCCAGCCCGCGGCGCTGGCCCATGTCGGCACGATGTTGAAGGCCATCTCCAGCGGCACGCCGCCGCCGTAGCCGAGCGCCAGCAGCACCAGCATGGTGCGTTGCAGATACAGGGGGCGGGTTGGCGCCGATTCGGTGGCCGATGGGGAACCCTGCATGGCGCGAAGATAGTGCAATGGCCGCGGTGTGCATGTTCATGACGCGCTTTTCGATCGGGCCCACAGCCTGCGCGCAACCCGCGGCGATCTCGGTGATACTGCCCGCATGAGCCATGAGTCGCAGGGTGAACGCGATGAATCGGATGGCGCATCCAGCGGTTGGGTGGCGCATGTGGGTTTGATCGCCGGGCCGCTTGCTGGCGCAGCGCTGGTGCTTGTCACGCATCCGGCGCTTGGCCACGCGCGCTTGACTGCGCCAGCCTCGTGGACGCTTGGCCTGCTCGGCTGGATGGCCATCTGGTGGATGACGCACGCGGTGCCCATGGCCATCACCTCGCTGCTGCCCGTGCTGCTGCTGCCGCTGCTTGGCGTGGGTTCGTTCAAGGAGAACGCCGCGCACTACGCCGACAACATCATCTTCCTGTTCGCGGGCGCAGGCATGGTGGGTCTGGCCCTGGAGCGGCACGGCGTGAGCGAGCGGTTCACGCGCGCGCTGCTTCGCGTGGCCGGTACCTCGCCGCTGGGTGCGCTGTGCGCGGTGTTTGTGGCCACCATGACCATCAGCGCGTTCATGAGCAATGCCGCCACCACGGCCATGATGATTCCGCTGGTGATGGGCATGATCGCCGCGGCGCAGCCGGCCGCCGGCGTGAGTGAGGCGCAGGGTGCCGTGGCCAAGCGCAACTTCGCCATCGTGCTGCTGCTTGCGGCGGCCTACGCCAGCACGGTGGGTGGCGCGGCCACCATCGTGGGCAGCCCGCCCAACGCCATCGCCGCCAAGTACCTCACCGATGCCTTTCATGAAGTGGTCGCGCTTCGGCGCGCCCGTGGCGCTGCTGTTCGCGCCGCTGGTGATTGCGGTGATGGTGCGCATGTATCCCATTCGTGGGCTCAGTCTGCATGCGCTGAATCTGCAGAAGCCGCGTCCCTTCAAGGCCGCGGGTTGGCTGAGTGCAGGCATCTTCCTCGTCACGGTGCTGGTGTGGGTGACGGCACCGTTGTGGCCTGCGGCGTGGCGCTCGCCGCAGCTGACAGACGGTGGCGTGGCGATCGCCGCGGCCACGCTGCTGTTCGTGCTGCCAGCGCAGGTGCGGCCGTGGAAGCCCTTGATGCAGTGGCGCACGGCGGAACGCCTGCCATGGGGCGTGTACATCCTGTTCGGCGGCGGCCTTTCGCTGGCCGATGCCATGCAGCGCACCGGATTGTCGAACGCGATCGGTCAGAGCTTCACCGGGCTCGGTGGATTGCCGGCGATCGCCA
>RFQW01000318.1 GCA_009924765.1 Planctomycetota bacterium
CGGCGCGGGATCTGCAGGGCCTGCATGAAGTCCTGCACAAACGACGCCTCCACCTGTGGCGAGCCCGCGCCCCAGCGCACCACCACGAAGAGCACCGGATTTGGGAGCAGGCGCGCCTGATCGGCATCGGCCACGGCCATGCGCACGCGGGCCAGCGCGGCCTGCAGCGATGGATCGGTCAGCACGGATCGCTGCATGGCCATGGCAAGCGTGAGTTGCCCGGCCGCCACAGGTTCATCCAGTGGCACATCATCGGCGCCAAGCTTGCGGAACTGCACGGCATCGGGAAGGCCGATGGCATCGCCCATGGAGGTGGCTGCCTCGAGATCGACGCGCGGGGCGGGCTGACAACCGATCGTCAGAACCAGCATCGGTGGTGCGGCGGCAGCGAGCAAGGCTGCGGCAAGGGACTTGCGTGCGCGGCATTCGTCGCGCCAAATGGGCAATCGCGTTGGGTGCATCGGGTGCAATCTCGTGTGGGGCACATGTGGAACAGGCACCATGTCCGGCGGACACGGTGACGAAGGCCGATTGCATGCGGTGCAGCACCGCACGACCGGCACCACGGGCCTCACACCACGAGAATCACGAACTCGATCAGCGCCAAGGGATCCGGTGGGCGCAGCACCTCGGAGGGCTGGATCACGCATGCACGATCGACACCGTCCAGGGTGCGCGGCACGCATGCGAGGGTCGGCGGAACCACGCAAGGCGTGAGGGTCTCAAGCCCACACGCCGAAGGGTGCTCGGAACGGATGGCCATCTGCACCACCGCAACATCAACGCACCCATCGCCATCATGAAGGCTGGCGCCAACGCCATCGGCCAGCACATCCGTGGAGTCGTCGGCACCTTGCAACGAGGCATGGCAGCGGTCCTGACCGCCGCACGCGACCTCCAGATGCGCGCGACCGGTCGCCGCATCGTGGCACCAGACCGCCGATGGACAGAGCCACGCCTGCCCCAGCGTGAACGCACACAGGCTCAGCAGGGCCATCCAGCGGTGGATGAACGGGCGACGTGTCATCGAGATGCACTATAGCCGCATCGGCGCGTATGGCGACCCGCTGCCCTTGACCACAGGATCCGGTTCAGCGTGCAAACCTGGGCCCCCTGAACATTTCGGGCACATCATGGTGCACCACGACTGCCCGCCATGGCCACCGCGCGCGCTTCCATGGCGATGCGCGGCAGGAAGATCTCCCTGACCTGCCGGATGAACTGGTCGCGCATGTGGGGCAGGTAGACGATGGCGCAGGTGATTCGGAGCGCCGCCAGGAAGTTGCGGTTGGCCTCGAAGATCGCGCGCTCCTCGGGCGGACGGCCCGCGAAATAGTGCTGCTCGAAGCTGTTCCAGAATGCCACGCCGCTGGCGGTGTCGATCTTGGTGGCGAGCTCGCAGATGCCCAGCTCCTGCACGCCGTAGATCATGTAGATGAGTCCGATGTCGAACAGGTTGCTTCCGATGGAGAAGTCGCCCATGTCGATGATGACCAGCTCGCCGTCCTGCACCATGATGTTGCTCGAGTGCAGGTCGAAGTGCACGCAGGTGTGCGCGTCCGGGATCGCGTCCAGCCGTTCCAGCAGCAGCGAGATCTCGGCGGGGCTGAAGACGTCGCCGAGCTGGTTGATGTATCCGCGGATGCGGTCCTTGAGTTGCGGAAGGACTTCCGTGTCGCCCTTGGCGGCATGCAGGCTCGTCGCCAGGTCGGCCAGCCGCTTCGCGTGCGCGTGGATCTGCTGCGGTTCCCGGCGGATGACCGCGCTGAAGAGCTCGGCGTTCAGCAACTCGAACACGATGCCGGAACGCGTGCCGCACTTCACCACGTCGTAGGAGATGGCGGTGGGGATTCCCAGCACGAATGCGGCCTTCGCGTACTTCTTCTCCTGCTCGGCCATGCCGATGTCGACGCCATCCTTGTACAGCTTGACCACCGTCTCGCCGTCCAGGCGGAAGCACTCGCCGCACACGCCCGCGGAGAGCAGTTCGCAGCCGTCGATCGAGATCTCGCGGGTGGTCCTGACCAGCGTGATCACCTTGGAGAGGCCGGTCAGGTCGAACACTTCACGCACCGCCGGCGAGGCGTTGCGCACCACAAGCCGCCCCCCCGCGCTGGCCATGCGCCGATGCGCCACCAGGATGGCGCGCAGGCCGGCGCTGCTGACGAACGGGCACTGCGCGAAGTCCAGCACCAGTTCGCGCACGCCCTGCGTCGGCGACTGCGCTTCGAGTGCTGGCGCGGTGGTTGCGTCCAGATTGCCGAGCAGTGCAACGGTCATGATGTCGTCGTGCATGTGCGTGGTGATGTTCATGGGATGGTGCCCTGTTCAGCCCGCCGAGGTGTCGAGCGCCGCCTCAGGTCCAGTACTTGTTTGCCGCCGCGATGGTGGCGAACTCCAGGGCCACGGTGTGGCCGATGGCGATGAGCATGGCCGGATCATCCGCGTACACGGGCCGCAGCCGCTCGCGCGTTGCCGCGTCGGGCTGCGTCACCTTGATGACCAGACGCGCCATCTTGATGGCCAACTGGCGGCCTTCTTCGGGCGTCTTGGTGATCAGCGAGTTGCCTGGAACCAGCTGGACTGGGGGCACACTTGGGTCGGTCATGGATCGGGCCTTTCGACGGAGGTTCGTGAATGACCACGGAAGCATGAGACCGTGGCCCTTGAGGAAGCGAGTGTATGAAATGTGGCGATGTCACCATCGGCAGGATGTGGCAGGTGACAATCGTTCGAAGAGCGCCTATGAATGCTCCCCATGAGAAACCACGTGATCGCAGGTGGCAGTTCCGGCATCGGAAAGGCCCTCACCGAACAGTTGCTTGCCGCGGGTGAC
>RFQW01000319.1 GCA_009924765.1 Planctomycetota bacterium
CCCGTGGCCAGCGTGCTGAGGTTGTCGCCGTACTGCCAGCGCTCCTCGGCGATCACCACCTTGCCGTTGTCGGTGCGCGGCTCGTAGCGGCTGCTCGGTTCACCCAGCAGATCCGCCACCTGCGTCTTGGTCATGCCCACCTTCAGGCGATCCCAGTTGTCCTGGTACTGCGACTCGCACGCGCAGAGCAGCGTCGCCGCAAGCGCAAGCGACGGAAGGAATCGGAGCAGGTGTGGCATGTCGCCAAGAGTACGGAATGCGCGCATGGCATGGGTATGCTCGCGCCGCATCGGAGCACGCGTGACGGAACCCATCTACCGAATCCGGTGCGAAGACGGACCCCGTCACGATGCGGTGCCGGCCTCGCGCCTGTCGGCGCTGGTGGCCACGGGGCACCTGGATCTGGAAGACGGCGTGGCGCCGGCGGGCACCGAGGTGTGGACCCCCGCCTGGCAATGCGAGGGGCTGTTCGAACACGCCGTGATTGCGGCACTGCAGCGCCATCTGACCACCGCCAAACGCATGCGCGGATCGGTTCGGGGCGGGTGGAACACCCTGATGGAATACCGCGCACAGCGCGACCAACTGCTGCTCTCGGAGCCAGGCGTGCAGGACACCCGATGGGCCGAACGGCCACGCCCCGATCTGGCCCGCGCCAACGCGCTGGGTGAACTGCACACCGCCGCGCGCGAGGGTGCGGAAGCCGAACGCGCGGCGGAAGCGCGACGCCTGCGACGCGAGCATGCGACCGAACCACCGCCACCAGTCACGCGCGCGGCACCACATGTCTCGATCCGCTCGCTGCAAAGCAATGTGCAGCGGTTCATGCAGGGTGACCTGCCGGCCTGGGCGGATCCACGCACCGTGCTCGACCCATGGCGTGATCACTGGATCGCCACCTGCCTGATCACGCTGTTGCTCGCGGCGGCGCTGGACCCGTTGCAGCCAATCGTTCCGGCGCTGCGCTGGCTGGTCATCGTGGCGGGCGCCTGCACCGTTGCGTGCGCGCTGCTGCAGCTTGGTGCCGCGTCGAGCGACCGCCGCTGGGGCGCGCGCTTCGCCCTGACCCTGATGAGCACGCTGCTCGCAAGCGCGCTGCTTGTGGCGCACGGCGCCATCGACCCAGCGCGTGGCGCGCTTGCGCACTGGATCCCGCGCATCGCCGCCGCGCAGGACGAGGTGCGACAGCGCCTCGACGCGCCGGAGCGGCCCTGATCCAGCAGCGGGGCATCGGCCATTACGATGGGCCCCATGACCACCGCCCAGGCCGCACCCGACATCGCTTCGATCACTTCCGAACTCATCGCCCTTCACGGCGAATCGCACCGCGCCGCCATCACCCGTGGCGTGAAGCAGGTGCAGGCGCGCTGGTGCGCCGACGATGGCGATGCCGAAGCGATGCGCGCCTTCTGCGTGCAGCACTTCGTGGCCGACCCCGCCCTTCGCACGCGCCTGCTCGACCGCCTGGAGTCGGCGGTGGAGACCGTGACGGGCCACCTGTACGAGATCCGCCGCGACCTGCGCTGGTGGACCGATGTGCGCACCGAAACCTGCCCCGGCGTGGACGACCTGCTGGCCAAGTTCGATCCGGCGCCCGATCTTTCCGACCAGCTGTATCGCCAGAAGCTGGCGTTCCTGGCGCTGCTCAACTTCCCGCGCAGCGATCTGGCCGAGATGCTGCGCGAAGGCGATGCATGGAACGTGAACCGCTGGGCCGAATCACGCCTGGCGCAGACATTCGGCCCGCGCATTCCTTCCGCACTCAGCGAACGCGCACGACGCATCGGTCATGAGGCAAGCGTGTTCGTGGCAGGTTTCCACATTCCGGTGGAGGCGCTGGTGGATGCGTCGGGCAAGCGCTGGCTGCCGCAGGGCCGCAAGCTGCTGGCGCACTGGCTGGTGCGCGAAGAGGTGAAGGCGAACTACGGCGATCCCGCGAACGGCCTCGCCCGTCAGCGCGCGCTGATGTGGGTGATGGCGCGCCACATCGACGGCACCATTCCGGCGAGCGTGATGGACGGCACGAACACCAAGGATTGGAACGCCGCGCAGAACACGCTGGGTGGCGCTGCCCCCGGCACGCTGGATGGCCCCAAGCGCTACCAGCAGTGGCTGCAGCAGCGCGACCTGTCGTTCGAATTCGATCGCCTGTACCCCGAGGCCCCCACCGCCATCGCGCGCAAGTTCGATCTGGACCGCGAGATTCCGGAGGCCGAAGTGGAGCGACTGCTGGTGGGATTGCTCGAGCATCCGGTGATGCACGACCTTGCCGCGTTCCTGCGCAAGCGGCTTGGCCGCGCGCTGGAACCGCAGGACATCTACTTCGAGGATGTCGCGGAAACGCGCCCCGCGGAGGAGATGAACGCCGCCGTCAAGCGCATGTTCCCCGACGAGGCCGCCTTCGAGAAGCAGCTGCCCGAGGTGCTGCGCGGACTCGGCTTCTCAGCCGCCGACAGCGACTTCCTTGGTTCACGCATCCGCGTGGAGATCGCGCGCGGCAGCGGCCACGCCATGCGACCGGGCATGCCCGAGTACGGCGCGTGGCTGCGCACCAGCCGACTGGACAGCGAGCTTGGCTGGGACGGCTTCGACACCGCCATGCACGAACTGGGCCACAACCTGGAGCAGCTGTGCAGCACGCACTTCGCGCCGCGCCCGCTGCTTCGCAACGTGCCCAACACCGCCTGCACCGAGGCGTTCGCGTTCCTGTACCAATCGCTTGGCCGACGCGTGCTTGGGCTTGAAACGCCCGAGCAGGCGGCGAAGTCGTTCCAGCTGGATTCGATCGCCACCATGCTGGCCGCGTGCCAGATCGCGGGCCCCAGC
>RFQW01000320.1 GCA_009924765.1 Planctomycetota bacterium
GCCATCTGACATTCACTGCGCGCGAGGCACGCGCCCGTATTCGCGCAGCGTGCGCCAGAAGGCGTCCTGCAGCGCGGTGGCTGCGGATCGATTCTCGTTGAAGTTGCCGATCTGCGCCTGCACGTCCGTGACGCCGTGTGCCTCGTCGCCGGTCACCACCAGCGTACCGCGTTCGTCCTTGATTGAACGGACCGTGAACACCTTGCCATCGGCCGTCTTCTGCTCGCTCACGACCGCCATCTCGCACGACTTGGCTGCCTCCCGAGCCACCACGCCGACCTCACGCCAGCGTCCGCTCTCGGCCGCCGGCGCCAGGGGCTTGCGATCCTGACCCGCCGGCTCGCTGTCCGCGATCGCCTTCACCACCTCGCGCTGCTCGTCAGGAGACAGCTGCCGGTAGGTGGTCGATGGCTCGCCCGGGTTTCGAACATTGCTGTCCACCGCCATCACCTGCGGCGCATCGCACGCAGCCACAAGCATCACGACAAGAATGAGGGGTGCGTGGCGCATCAGGCGCGCAACCTAGCCGCACGCGGGGCCCCCTGTCCACGCGCGGCTTCCACCACCCGAAGTCCCGCCGATGCGATGGCCACGGAGCCGAGCCGGCGCAATGGCACCCACTGCAGCGGCCGATCCTCCGGAAAGCTGGCCGGATGCACGATGAAATGCACGCGCCGATGCGTGGTCTGGAAGTCGAATCGCGCGATCGCGCGTGCCACGGTGGACGCACCGGACAAGGCCTGCACCTGCCTGCACGAGATGGCCCGCGGCGTCTCCACCGACGGCGGCGCGAGCAATCCGGACCACAAGCCCTCCGTGCGGCGCTCGAGCGCCACGCGGCCATCGCGGATCTGCACCAGCGCATGGTGCACCACGCGCTTCACCGCCGCGCCCGGCTTGGGCGGCGGCACCTCGTCCTGGGAGCCGGCGGCGCGTGCACCGCACATGTCGCGCAGTGGGCAAGCGCCGCATCGCGGCTGCATCGGCGTGCACACCGTGGCACCCAGTTCCATCAGCGCCTCGTTGGTGGCACCTGGATCCTTGGCCGCCTTCACCAGTTGCGTGGCCTGCTCCCAGCACCATGACTGACCTTCGCGATCGGCCGCCGAGGCGCGTCGATCGGCAAGGCGACTGAGCACGCGCGCAACGTTGCCATCCACGATCGGTTGGTGCTGCCCGAACACGATGCTCGCCACCGCACCGGCGGTGTAGCGCCCCACGCCAGGCAACTCGAGAAGCGCCTGCATGTCGCAAGGCACCTGCCCGCCATGCACCGCCACGATGCGCTCCGCAGCCGCATGAAGCGATCGCGCGCGTCGGTAGTACCCCAGACCTCGCCACGCCTCGAGCACCGCGGATGGCCCGGCCTTCACCATGGCGCGTGGCGTCGGGAATCGCCGCATGAATTCGGGAAATCGCTCCGCCACCCGCGCCACCTGCGTCTGCTGCAACAGGGCCTCGCTCACCAGCGATTTCCAGGGCTGGCGATTTCGGCGCCATGGAAGATCCCGCGCATTGGCGGAAAACCAGCGGGCCAGAGCTCCGGCGATGGAGGAATATTGCAAGGCCTTGGGATCGCGGCGGTTCCGTCGTGGAACCGCAGGCTGTCCACACGCGGATGCTGCCTTGCGGCTCACCGCAGGTGGCCGTACCTTACCCCACCCCCCATTCGGCTTCCGAGACCCACGAACAAGATCACCCATGGCCAAGCTGTTCTACACGCTCGAAGAGGCTTCTGCGAAGCTGAACAAGTCCGCCGAAGAGATCACCGGTCTGGTGGCTCAGGGCAAGCTCCGCGAATTCCGCGACCACGAAGACAAGTTCATGTTCAAGGTCGAGGAAGTCGACCTGCTGTCCGGCGACTCCGCCGACAGCCTGGAACTGGATCTGTCCGCCGACCTCCCCGCGGGCAGCGACAGCTTCGAACTCGATCTTTCGGATTCCGGCGCGGGCGCCAGCGCCGCCTCGGGCAAGTCTGACAGCCCTGTGGGTCTGGATTCCGTCAACCTGGCGGACGACGCCCCGTTCGAGCTCGATCTGGGAGAAGCTTCCGCAGTGAAGCCCGCCGCCAAGAGCGCCGGCATGCCCAAGGTGATCGAGACCGAAACCTTCGAACTCGATCTGGGTGCCAGCGGTTCGATGGCTGCAGCCTCCGGCGCGGCACGATCGGCCCTGAATGCCCCAGCCTCCGCGGGCGATGATCTCACGCTCGAGCTGGACCTGGGCGACGAGCCCTCGTCCGCCAAGAGCGCGGCCCCCAAGGCCCCCGCCCGATCCGCACTGGACGACAGCATCGGCAGCATGGCTGCGGCCCCCGCCGCCACCAGCGACGACCTCTCGCTCGAAGGCTCCAACATGGGTGCGGCGGCCAGCCGCGCGGACAGCGCCGTCGGCGGCTCGTCCATCAGCGCGGGTCTGGGTCTTGATGGCCCCGGCTCCGGCAGCGGCCTTCTGGACCTGACCAGCGACAGCGAAAGCAGCAGCATCGGCGCCGCCTTGATGGACGAGGCTTTCTCCTCGGATGAAGGCGCGGAAGTTCCGGCCAACGCCAGCGGCATCTTCGGCGGCGAAGGTGGTGGCGAAAGCGCCGCCGGCCTCGCGGGCGTGGCTGGCGCGGCGGCTGGTGCAGCTGCGGTTGCCGTGGCGGCACGCGGCGCAACCTCGGTGCCCATCTTCACGTCGGGACCGGCGGCTGCCGAGGTGTACAGCGGTTCGTGGAGCGGTCTTGGCGTGGGCCTGCTCATCCCCAGCTTCCTGGGCATGGCAGCGGCGTTCGCCATGGTGCTCATGAAGACGCTGGGCGCACCGCCCGAGATCGCCGTGAT
>RFQW01000033.1 GCA_009924765.1 Planctomycetota bacterium
GAGCGCCCCGGTCTGGACGCCGAACGCCCCCGCTACTGGATCGCCGCCAACGCGCTGCAGGCCGCCAAGGAACGCGGCATGCAGACGGTGGGCCTCACGGTGAATGGCGCCGACGGCAAGGGCGTGGGCTACTTCGAAGGTGACGCCAACCGCTTCCGCCTGACGCCGCGCCACTGGGCCTATCTGCGCGCGAGCGAAGGCTGCAATCAGCGCTGCGCGTTCTGCACCATTCCGTCGATCCGCGGCAAGATGCGTTCGAAGCCCATGTCGGAGATCGTGACCGAAGCGGGACGCTTGATGGACGACGGCGCCTTCGAGCTGAACGTGATCGGACAGGACACCACCAGCTGGGGCATGGACATCGGCGATCCGCGCGGGATCCGCGCGGCCTGGTCGGATTGCTGGAGTCGCTCGACGGCGTGGCACGCGAGCATGGCGGCGGCTGGATCCGCCTGATGTACGCGTACCCAAGCACCTTCACCGATGCCATGATCGACGCGATGGCGCGCCTGCCGAACGTGGTGAAGTACATCGACATGCCGCTGCAGCACGCCAGCGACCAGATGCTTTCGCGCATGCGCCGCCACACCAGCGCCGAGCGCACGCAGGAACTGCTGACCAAGCTGCGCACGCGCATGCCCGACATCGCGCTGCGCACCACCTTCATCGTGGGACACCCCGGCGAGACCGAGGCGGACTTCGAGCAGCTGCTCGACTTCGTGCGCACCAACCGCTTCGACATGGTGGGCTGCTTCAAGTACAGCCGCGAAGAGGGCACGCCCAGCGGCACCATGGATCAGGACCCCGCCCTGCACGTGCCGCCCGAGGAGGCTGACCGCCGCGAGGAGGCGCTGATGCTTCTGCAGCAGGAGATCGTGTTCGAGCGCAACGAGCGCATGGCTGCCGACAAGCGCAAGCTGCAGCTGCTGGTGGAAGGCCCCGACGAGGAGAACGAGGCGGGCAAGGGCGAGCATGTGTATCTGGCCCGCGCCCCCTTCCAGGCGCCGCAGGTGGACAGCCTCACGCGCCTGATCGCCAAGCGCACGCTGAGCGCGGGCGAAGTGGTGGATGCCGTGGTGACCGAGGCCATGGAGTACGACCTGGTGGCGCGTCCCGAGGACGAGCTGCACCGCCGCGTGTCGCTGCCCATGGCCGGCCGCGGCCGCTGAGCCATGCCGTCGAAGGACGACTTCGACCTGTCACCCGCCGAACGCGAGCGCGTGCGCACCATCGAGCTTTTCCTGGACAGCGAGCCAGAGGATGGCCGCCGCGTGCGACTGCGCAATCCGATGGCGCTGATTCCGCTTGGCGTGATCGTGCTGGTGGTGGGCGCGCTGCTGTGGAGCGCGCAGCACTTCGGATGGAAACGCAACCAGGGCCCGTGGTGGGTGGCGCTGGTGGTGCCGACCGTGGGCGTGCTGGCCGCGTCGGCGGTGTTTCTGGGCATGCGCGGCAATCGCCGCGGTCGCTGGCGCGCACTGCGCGCGGCGGGCTATCCGGTGTGCATCGAATGTGGCTACCGCCTGGATCGCCGGGCGCCCGGCAGCGATCACTGCCCCGAGTGCGGCCGCGAGGACGCGATGCAGGTGGTGAGCGGCTGGCCCCCGTCGGCGGCGCGAGAGCCCGAGGCGCCGGACGCCGAGGAGCAGGCCCCATGAGTCACCTGATGCCACAGCGCCATTGGGGATTGTGGATGCGCATGCACGAGCCGCTGGGCCTGTCGCTGCGTACCCAGTTCGTCGTGCACTTCTGGGCCAACTGGCACATGCTGCTGCAGTGGCGCGATCTGGTCACGAGTTCGCTGTTCGCGCTCATTCCGACCGCGGCGATGGCGCTGGCGCTGTGGACGCTGAAACCCTTCCGCCGAGGTGGGGTGCTCGACTTCGCCACCACCGATGGTTCCACGCTGCTGCTTGCGGGCGTGGCCATCATCGTGCCCTGGCTGGCCGTGCAGCACCTGTTCTTCGTGTACGCCATGCAGCGCTGGTATGCGCCGTATGTGCGGCGTGAGCTGGTTCGGCGCGGCACCCCCATGTGCGAGCGCTGCGGGCACCGCCTGCCTCCCAGCCCCCCCACGGCCTGCCCGGAGTGCGGCATTCCGCTGCAGCAGGAATCGAAAGCGGTTTCCGGCTAGAGTGTGGGGCTCCCCGAGCCCGCCCGTGCCCATCCGCAACTTCTCCATCATCGCCCACATCGACCACGGCAAGAGCACGCTGGCCGATCGCCTGCTGCAGGCCACCAAGGCCGTGAGCGATCGCGAGGCGCGCGCCCAGTTGCTGGACAGCATGGACCTGGAGCGTGAGCGCGGCATCACCATCAAGGCCAGCGCCGTCACCGTGCAGCACGTGTACAAGGGCGAGACCTACCAGCTCAACTTCATCGACACGCCCGGCCACGTGGACTTTGCCTACGAGGTGAGCCGCGCGCTCACCGCGTGCGAAGGCGCGGTGCTGGTGGTGGACAGCACGCAGGGTGTGCAGGCGCAGACCGTGGCCAACGCCTATCTGGCGGTGACCAACAACCTGGAGCTGATTCCAGTCATCAACAAGATCGATCTGCCCGCCGCCGATCCGGACGGCGTGGCCATGGAGATCGAGCAGGTGCTTGGCCTGAAGGCCGAGGACTGCATCCTGGTCAGCGCCAAGACCGGCCAGGGCATCCAGCCGCTGCTCGACGCGATCTGCGAGAAGCTGCCCAGCCCCGCACCCGCGAAGACCGACAAGCTGCGCGCGCTGATCTTCGACAGCGTGTACGACGACTACAAGGGTGTGGTGGTGTACTTCCGCGTGTTCGACGGCAGCATCAAGACCGGCGACAAGATCCGCATGATGGGCACGGGCCGCACCTTCACGGTGACCGAGCTCGGCCGCAACACGCCCTTCCCGCAGAAGATGCAGAAGTTCGGCCACGCCGAGGTGGGCTACATGGCCGCCAGCATCAAGACGCTGGCCGATGTGCGCGTGGGCGACACCATCACGCACGAGAACGATCCGGCCGACGAGCCGCTGCCCGGCTACGAGGAGCCGAAGCAGATGGTGTTCTGCGACTTCTACCCCAGCAGCAGCGGCGCCGACGGCGGCAGCGGCAAGAAGGGCGACTTCGAGGCGCTGCGCGAGGCCATCGAGAAGCTGCACCTGAACGACGCCAGCTTCACCTTCGAGGTGCAGCACAGCGAGGCGCTGGGCTTCGGTTTCCGCTGCGGCTTCCTGGGCCTGCTGCACATGGACATCGTGCAGGAGCGTCTGGAGCGCGAGGGCAACGTGGAGGTGGTGCAGACCGCCCCCACCGTGACCTATCGCGTGGCGATGAACGACGGCACCGAGCTGGAGATCCACAACCCCGCGGATCTGCCCGACCTGAGCCACGTGACCGGCATCCTGGAACCGCTGGTGAAGATCGAGATCATCTGCCCCAACGAGAACATCGGCGACCTGATGAAGCTGTGCGACGCGCGCCGCGGCATGTTCAAGAGCCAGCGCTTCCTCAGCGACACGCGCCAGATCCTGGACTACGAGCTGCCGCTGGCCGAGATCATCTACGACTTCTACGACAAGCTGAAGTCGATCACGCGCGGCTACGGCACGATGGACTACGAGCTGATCGGCTTCCGGCAGGACGATCTGGTGAAGGTGAACATCCTCGTGAACAACGAGCCGGTGGAGGCGCTGAGCCTGATCACCCACCGCGCGCTGGCCGAGCACCGCAGCCGCGTGATCCTGGAGAAGCTGAAGAAGCAGATCGATCGCCATCAGTTCGAGATTCCGCTGCAGGCGGCGATCGGCGGACGCATCATCGCGCGCGAGAGCATCAAGGCCCTGCGCAAGAACGTGCTGGCCAAGTGCTACGGTGGCGACGTGAGCCGCAAGCGCAAGCTGCTCGAGAAGCAGAAGGAAGGCAAGAAGCGCATGAAGACCGTGGGCATGGTCTCCATTCCGCAGGAAGCCTTCATGGCCATTCTCGATCAGGGCGACTGATCCGCGCGTGCTGGAACCGCCGTACACTGGCTCGATGCGCCACGCATCCCGAATCATCGTGCCCGCCGTGCTGATCGCCGGAGGCTTCCTGCTCGCCCAGTTCGCCATGCCTCGCGTGGCCGACGCGCGTGCCACCCCCGCCGGCGACCTGGGCCCGGCGCAGGCCGTGCTGCTCGAGGGCAAGGACGGCGTGATGAAGCTGGCGAACAGCGATGGCCGTCCGGGCTGGGGCGACGAACCCACCGCCAAGAGCTGGAGCGTGGGCGCCGTGCATGTGGACAAGATCCTGAAGAAGCTGCTCGACAACAAGAGCTACCAGGACGAGCGCGCACGCTTCGACGACGAGGCGAAGAAGCAGGGCATGGAATTCCAGAAGGAGATGGACAGCCTGAAGACCGAGTTCGGCAGCAAGTCGAAGGACGACCCCGACTTCCCGAAGGGCCAGGCCGCCGTGCAGGCGCTGTTCGAGCGCTACCAGAAGTGGAACGCGGGCGTGCAGGCCGCGCAGGGCAAGATGGTGGCCGATCAGGTGGAGAAGGCGTATCGCGAACTGACCACCGCCGTGGACGTGGTGTGCGACCGCCGCAAGATCGACCTGGTGTACCGCTTCATCCCCTCGGTCACGCCCTTCGAATCGCAGGATCTCGGCAACGCCATGATCCAGGTGCAGGCGCGCACTTTCCTGCGTGCACCCGAGTCGATCGACCTGACCGCCGACGTGATGAAGGAACTGAACCTGACCAACGACTGAGTCAGCGGCCGGTTTCGTTCAAGCGCTCGCCGACGGCCTGCATCAGGCGGTCGGCGAGCCTGTTTTTCACCTGCACCAGGTCGGGCGCGCGCGAACCCAGTTCACGCTGCAGACTGGTGACTGGCCGCCCCACCAGGCCGCACGGCACGATCAACTCGAACTGGCCCAGGTCCGGGCACACGTTCAACGCCAGACCATGCAGCGTGGCCCAGCGACTGATGCGCACGCCCATCGCGCAGATCTTGCGCTGCGGTGCGCCCTCGCCCACCCACACGCCGGTGGCGGCTTCGTCGCGCATGCCCTGCACGCCGAACGCCGCAAGCGTGTCGATGACGGCCTGCTCCAGAAAGCGCATGTAGCCATGGATGCGCAGATCGAGACGATGCAGATCGAGGATCGGGTACGCCACCAGCTGTCCCGGCCCGTGCCAAGTCACGTCACCGCCGCGATCGGTCTCCACCTTCTGCACGCCAAGCTCGGCCAGCCGCGCATCGCTCACGATCACATGCCGCTCGGCGCCGGGCCGTCGACTCACGGTGATCACCGGTGGATCGTGCTCCACCAGCAGCAACTGCATGGGCGGCCGTGCGTCGCGCGCCGCCACCAGGTCGGCGTGCACCGCGCGCTGGCGCTCGAGCGCCGCGGCGTAGTCCATGCGACCCAGATCCTGCACCTGCAGCGGCTGCATGGCGCGCACTGTAGGGGCTGAAGCCGCGCGCCGCGTTCCCTACAATCGCCCGCCCATGGCTCGCATCCATCCCACGGCCGTCGTGCTCGGTGATGTCACCCTTGCTCCCGATGTGGAGGTCGGGCCAGGTCGGGCCCTTCTGCGTGATCGAAGGCTGCCCCGGCCCCGTCACCATCGGCGCCGGCACGCGCCTGCTGCACCGCGCGAGCATCCAGGGCCCCTGCACCATCGGCGAGCGCAACATGCTCTACCCGGGCTGCACGCTTGGCATGCCGCCTCAGGATCTTGGCTTCAATCCAGCCGAGCCGGGCCCCGGCCTGATCGTCGGCAACGAGAACGTGTTTCGCGAAGGCGTGAGCATCCATCGTGGCAAGACGCAGTCCCCCACCCGCATCGGCAACAACAACTACTTCATGGCCAACTCGCACGCGGGCCACGACTGCGTGGTGGGCAACCGCAACATCCTGGCCAACGGCACGCTGCTGGCAGGCCACGTGGAAGTGGCCGACCGCGTGATCTTTGGCGGCAACTCGGTGGTGCACCAGTTCTGCCGCGTGGGCCGCAACGCCATGGTGGGCGGCCTGACGGGCTTCAGCCTGGATCTGCCGCCATTCTTCATGGTGACCGGCATCAACATCGCCGCCAGCCTGAACCTGATCGGCATGCGCCGCAGCGGCATGACGCGCGAGCAGATCGACACGGTGCGCTGGGTGTTCAAGACGCTTCAGCGCAGCCGGCTGCCGTTGCCCGCGCGCGTGGCCGAACTGCGCACCCGCGCTGGTGACCCGCTGGTGGACGAATACATCGCGTTCATCACCAGCGGCAAGCGCGGCATCGTGCCCGGCGAGGGCACCACGGTGCGCGGCAGCGCCGTGAACCTGGATTGAGCGCCATGCGCCTTCGCCTGCGCGTGCTGGCCAGCGGAAGCAGCGGCAACGCGGCGCTGCTGACGGCCTTCGATGGCACGCGACGACACGACCTGCTGATCGACCTGGGCCTGTCGCCACGCAGACTACGTGGCCTGCTGCGCGCGGAGGGCGCGGATCTTGAAAGCCTGCACGGCGTGCTGCTGACGCACGGCGACGTGGACCACCTGCACACGGGCTGGACACGCGGCTGGCCATCGCTGATGGCACCCCCGGTGGTGGTGCGGCCCGAGCACGGACATCTGCTTCCACGCGCGGGCCTGCCCCACGCCCCCACGCGCTGGATCGCGGAACCACTCGACATCGGCCCCTTCCGCATCAGCGCCACCGCGCTGCCGCATGACCGCGAAGGCAGCACGGCGTTCCGGGTGGATTTCGCCGACATCGGCGTTGGCTGGGCCACCGACATGGGGCGCGTGCCACCCACGCTGCCGCAGCTGCTCGATGGCGTGCGCCTGCTCGCGCTGGAAAGCAACTACGACCCGCCCATGCAGATGGCAAGCCCGCGCCCGGACTACCTCAAGCATCGCATCATGGATGGCGGCGGCCACCTCTCGAACGCGCAGGCACTCGAACTGGTGCACACGCTGCACGCGCAGGGCACCTCGCCTGAACACATCGTGCTGCTGCATTTGAGCGAGCAGTGCAACGATGCGGCGCTGGTGCACGCGCTGTGGAAGCGCGAGGCCGCGCATCTGGCGCCTCGCATGCGTGTGGCCGCACGACGCGAGCCCACCGACCCGATCGAAGTGATCGCCACCGCGCCGCTGGCGAGCGCCTGAAACTCAGGCCTGCGGCACACCTGCCGCGATCTGCATCGCCATCCACGCCTGCGCATCGCGCTGCAAAGCACCCACCGATTGCCCTGCCACGAACAGCGGCACCAGCATGGGCATGCCGGCGGGCAACGGCTCGTGCAGCGGCACCTCGGCGCTGCCTGCGTAGCGGCCCGATTCGTCGAAACGCCGGTACACCTGCACCCCTGACAGCCCGCGCACGAAAGGTCCCCTCGCTCCGTCCACCACGCGATGCACTCCCCGGGCAGCGCGATCGTGCCAGGCTCCATCACCGCAACCGTGCCGAGCGCGGCCGTCAGATCCTGCTTCCACGCAGGCACCACCATCGGCTGCGCACCGTTCCATCGCAGACCACGCAGCCCCGCGTACAGGCTGACGGTGATCGACTCGCGCGCCGAGGCCATCAGGTCGAGCATCCACGCCGGCATCGGTTCACCGTGCCAGGCGTGACGCAGCATTTCGCAGGACCGCTGCACAAGCACCTCGGCCTGGTCACGCGCATACGCCCGCGAGGCCGCTGGCAGACGGTCAAGCTGCCCCATCGCGATGCCCACCGCCTGCAACTGCACCAGCGGCGTCACGCTTGCGCGCAGGCGATCACCCTCGGCATCGCGTGGCCAGGCGCGCGAGGCCGCCGCCAACTGGCTGGCCTGCGCCAAGAGGGCCGTCCATGCATCGATGGCGGTTTCGTCGGACATGCGAAAATCCTAGCGCTTTGCAGCGTCCCTGCAGCGCACCGCCCCGCTACGCTCGCCATCCCGTGAGCGACTTCATCGGACACAAGTGCGGCGTGGCGTTGGTGCGGCTGAAGAAGCCGCTGGAGGCCATGCGCACCGAGCACGGCGACATCCTGTGGGGCCTGCGCCGCATGTACCTGCTCATGGAGAAGCAGCGCAACCGCGGCCAGGACGGTGCGGGCATGGCCACGGTGAAGTTCGACATGCCGGCCGGCGAGCCCTTCCTGATGCGCATGCGGAGTGCCAAGCGCAATCCGGTGGAGCGCCTGTTCGACGAAGCGATGAGCCCCGCCGCGGAACTCTCCGCGATGGAGATGCGCTCGGCGCATCCAATCGAACTGAAGCGACGCGTGCCCATGCTGGGCGAGGCCATGCTGGGGCACCTGCGCTACGGCACCTACGGTGGTCGCGGCGCGGCCTTCTGCCATCCGTATGTCCGCCGCAGCAGCGTGGCGAGCCAGAACCTGGTGATCGCCGGCAACTTCAACCTCACCAACAGCAACGAGCTGTTCCGCGCGCTGGTGGAACTGGGCCTGAATCCCGTGGGCGACACCGACACCGGCGTGGTGCTGGAGAAGATCGGCCACTTCCTGGATGCAGAACACGAGCGCCTGCGCGGTGCCATGGGCCTGGGCAGTTTCCGTGGCCTCGACGGCAACGACCTGGCGGCGGCGGTGGCGCAGGAAGTGAGCCTGCCCCGCGTGCTGCGCAAGGCCACGCAGCAGTTCGATGGCGGCTACGTGTTCGTGGGCATGCTGGGAAGCGGCGACGCCTTCGCCTGCCGCGATCCGCACGGCATCCGCCCCGCGTTCGTGGCCGAGACCGACGATCTGGTGGCCGTGGCAAGCGAGCGCGCCGCGCTCACCACCGTGCTGGGCCTCGAGCCCGCGCAGGTGAAGCCGCTCGAACCTGGTCACGTGATCGTGATCAAGCGCGACGGCACCGTGCGCACCGAGCCGTTCTGCCAGCCCGGGCCGCGCCGCGAGTGCGCCTTCGAGCGCATCTACTTCAGCCGCGGCAACGACCCGGACATCTACGAGGAACGCAAGAGCCTGGGCCGCGAGCTGGCGCCCCGCGTGATGCAGGCCCTGAACGGCGACGCGGAGAACGCGGTGTTCGGCTTCATTCCGAACACCAGCGAAACGGCCTACATCGGCCTGGTCGACGAGATGGGCCGGCAGATGCGACTTGCGCGCGGCAAGCAGCTCACTGAACGACTGGCCGCCGGAGAGTTGACGGCCACCGAACTGGAGCAGGCACTCACGCTGAGCGTGCGCGCCGAGAAGGTGGCGCACAAGGATCAGAAGCTGCGCACCTTCATCACCCACGACGAGGCACGCCGCGATCTGGTGGCGCACGTGTACGACGTGACGCTCGGCACGGTCGGACCCGCCGACGCACTGGTGATGGTGGACGACAGCATCGTGCGCGGCACCACGCTGCGCGACAGCATCGTCACCATGCTCGCCAGGCTCTCGCCATCGCGCATGGTGATCGTCAGCAGCAGTCCACCGATCTGCTACCCCGACTGCTACGGCATCGACATGAGCCAGCTGGGCCGCTTCATCGCCTTCGAGGGCATGGTGAAGGTGCTGCGCGAGCGAGGTCAGCAGGACCTGATCGACGAGGTGGAGCGGCGTTGCCAGGAGCAGCAGCATGCCCCGCTGTCCAAGCTGAAGAACCACGTTCGCGCGCTGTACGACGCCGTGGACCACCCCACGCTGGAGAACGCGGTCGCCGACCTGATCCGACCCCCCGGCCTGGCATGGAAGGGCACCCTGCAGGTCGTCTACCAGACCCTGGACGGCCTGAAGCGCGCCATGCCCCACCACACCGGCACCTGGTATTTCGACGGCAATTACCCCACCCCCGGTGGCCTGCGGGTGCTGAACACGGCCTATCTGCAGTGGTGCCGCCGGGAAGATGCCCGGGCGTACTGACCCGGCCCCTGGAAACCCTGAAATCCGTCGGAGGCGGGGGCTCCATCGGCTTGACCATTGGCCCGGTTTCGGTTCTACTTGACGACCCGTCGCTGCCAGGTCTGGCAGCGCGTTCAGAACCGACTCCAGGAGTCCGAATGGCTCGTTACACCGGTCCCAAGGTCAAGCTCTCCCGTCGCGTTGGCGTGCCCGTGGCGGATACGCCGAAGCACACCGCCAAGCGCCAGCTCACGGCGCCAGGCATGCACGGCTTC
>RFQW01000321.1 GCA_009924765.1 Planctomycetota bacterium
TCCACCTTGCCCTGTTCGATGATGCAGTAGGCATCGTTGCCGATGCCCGTGTCCAGGAACAGTTCGCGCACGTCGCGCAGGCGCACCTTGCGGTTGTTCACCAGATACTCGCTGCGACCATCTGCCCACAGACGGCGTTCCACCTGCACTTCATCGGCATCCACCGGCAGCAGACGATCCTGCACCAGGTGGCGACGCACGGGACCGTCGCCGGCGGGTTCCTCGCCATCCAGGCCCTCGAGCGCCTCGGGCGGCTCGATCTCGGCGGAAATCTCCGGCACATCGCGATCGATCGTGTTGGCCAGTCGCGGATTGTCGAACTTCAGGATGACGCTCGCGTGTCCGCCCGGCTTGCGCGAGGCGCTGCCGGCGAAGATGACATCCAGCATGGCGCCGCCGCGCAGGCTCTTCGCGCTGCGCTCGCCGAGCACCCACTTGATGGCGTCCACCACGTTGCTCTTGCCGCAGCCGTTGGGGCCCACGATGCCGGTGATGGGGGCGTCAAAACGGAACTCCGTCGGATCGGCGAAGCTCTTGAAACCGGCAAGCACCAGACTGCTGAGTCGCATCGGACCTCCTGTCGCTCGAGTGCCCGTCCCTCCTGGACGGGTTCAGGCCGGAACGGCCTTCACATTCAGCGAGGGACAGTATCCGCGGCCTTCGGCTTTCCTTCAAGACCTGCGCCGCCGGCATCATCCGAATTTTCGCGGCCGGGCGAAAGACTCTTCGGTGACACCGCCTTGGTGTCGGGCGGGAACTCCGGTCGCTCCTCGACCTTCTCTTCCTTCTCCTTGCGAAGGATCTCGGCGAGGATGCGGTCCTGTTCCGCGCGGAAGTCGGCGTTCAGATCGCCGGTTCGGGAGAGCTCATGCAGCACGCTCAGGGTTTCGCCGTAACGCAGGTCCAGGCCGCTCGTAAGTCCTGTGGGGTCGGGCTTTCGGGCGAGATAGGCGATGAATTCCGCCACCGACGGATTCACCTGTTCCACCTTGGCGCGGGTGGCATTGGTGGCTCGGTAGAACACCAGCGCCTTCGCGTCCTCGGGTTCCCATTTCACGATCAGGCGACCGTTCCAGATGGACGCCGCCATGGGACTCTTCAGGTTCAGTTCCTCGCCGAACACCGCCAAGCCGACGCGTACACCAGCGGCTTGTCCGAGGGCACCAGGTCCAGATCGAACTTGCCGTTCACGCGCAACTTCCGGATCAGCGGGTCGTTGCGACGACGCAGCGCCTCATAGGTGGTCAGGCGAATGTCGAGGTCGCCATCGTCGAGCAGGGGGCGAAGCCCGA
Source organism: Planctomycetota bacterium (assembly GCA_009924765.1). Classification (GTDB taxonomy): domain Bacteria; phylum Planctomycetota; class Phycisphaerae; order Phycisphaerales; family SM1A02; genus SYAC01. The sequence goes on from RFQW01000321.1 coordinate 1,293, forward strand.
TGTCGATCGCCGGGTTCGGCCCCATCTTGCCCATCAAGCGAATGGCCGCCAGACGGATCGACGTCTCGCCGTTCTTGGCCATTTCCAGCATGGGGTTCACGCACAGCGGATCATCCAGACGTGAGCCGGCCTCGAGCGCCGCCATGCGTGGCTGGTCTTCGGGGTAGGTGTACAGGTCCTGCAGCATCGGCAGGCTCTTCTTGCCGATGGCCTGCCACCGCCAACTCGCCGCCGAGGCGGCGCCGGGCATGGCCAGCAGGCTGCGCCGAACGGCGGAAGCGGTGGCCTCGGAGTTCTGCACGTCCAGCGTGGTGTGGCGAACCAGCTGCGCGAATTCCGATGTGCGCTCCTGATAGGTGGGCGGCACGGTGATGTCGATCGAATCCCCGTTCTTGCCATGCGCGGTGTCGTAGCGCTGACCGATCTCGCGCGGGAACCTGGAATTGATCGCGTTCGCAAGCGTGGCCGCGCGCGTGTGACTGGGCGTTGCAAGGCGCAGTTTCAACGGCATGTCCTTCACCACGCGTCCGCCGTTCAGGATGCGGCCACTCAAGCGGTCGATGTTGTCGCGCTTCACGTTGCCCGGCGTCACGAAGGGGTTGATCACGATCGGTCCGCGCGCATCGGCGAGCGACGAAGACTGCTTGCTGCCGGCAACCAGCGGGCCGGGTCGCAGATCCGCCGTCCACAACCGACCGCCTTCCAGGCTGGTGGTGCCCGAGCCCGGCACCGCGTACACGCGCACGTCGAACTTCGAATTGCCCGTGGCGCCAGCGGGAATCACGCCCTCGATCACCACGGCGGCGATGTCGTCGCTGTCCAGCAGTCGCTCGGGCGAGATGCCCATGCCGGTGGTGGTGTCCGCAACATCGCGGCGCGCGATCTCCTGCAGCAGCAGGGCGCGCACTTCGGCAGGCATCGCTCGGCTTCCCGTGCCGCTCAGGCCAACCACCAGGCCGTATCCGCGCACGATCACGTCCTCGAATCCGATCAGCACCGCTTCACTCGCCACGGTGCCGCGCATGATGGGGTCCACGTCGTTCGGGTTCGACACCACCGTCGAGTTGGCGGTGGTTGGACGCGGCGTGGCCTTCTCGATGTTGGAGCACGAGGCAAGCAGCAGACAGGCGGCAACGAGCGCGCGGCGCATGGAGCGGAAAGGGTATCGCGGCACGCATGCCATTCCAGGGCAAGCCGCCGCCATCGCCGGCGGCAGCGGGCAGGTGACCCAGGTCAGCGCATCCGAGCCGATCGAGGGAAACCCGAGCTTCCATGCATGCAGAAGCATGGGCTCCGGCGTCCGGCCAGGCGGCAGGCGCGATGTGTTGGGCGGTGCGTCGACGCGGTACATGCGGTCGCCCACGATGGGACAGCCAAGCGTGGCGAGGTGCACGCGGATCTGGTGCAGTCGACCCGTCACCGGCTCCACCTCAAGCACCGTCTGCTTGCCAACACGCGACAGCGTGCGCCATCGCGTCTCGGCTGTTTCACCGCCGCGCATCTGGCACAACGCGACCTTCATGTCGCC
>RFQW01000322.1 GCA_009924765.1 Planctomycetota bacterium
AACTGATGGCGCAGGGTGCGGCGAACATCGTCAGCGGGCTGTTGGGTGGCCTTCCGATGTCGGTGGTGGTGGTGCGAAGCGCGGCCAACCTGCAGGCAGGTGGTCGGCAACGACTGTCGGCGCTGCTGCAGGGCGTGCTGCTGCTGCTCGCGGTGCTGTTCGCCGATCAGCTGCTCGATCTCATGCCGCTGGCATGTCTGTCGGCGCTGCTGGTGACGATTGGTCTGCGTCTGGCCTCGCCTGCGCTGATCGCGCAGCATGCGAAAGCCGGATGGCGCGTGTTCGTGCCCTTCGCGGTCACGATCGTTGTCGTGCTGTCGACCGAGTTGATCTACGGAGTGGTCGCGGGCCTGATCGTCGATGGCGTGATCCGCGCTGCAGCTGGCCCGGGCCGTTCCGCTGAACAGGAAGGCGAACGCGAGTCGCGTTAGCTCACCTTCGCCGCCAGCGCCTTCGCCGCCTTCGCCGCATCGATCGCTTCGCCAACCTTGCTCGCGTCCTTGCCGCCGGCCTGCGCCATGTCGGGCTTGCCGCCGCCGCTGCCGCCGCACGCCTGCGCCGCCGCCTTCACCCAGTCGCCGGCCTTCAGGCCCTTGGCGATCAGTGACTGCGGCACGCGTGCGGCGATGCTCACCTTGCCCGCTTCGGCATCGGGGCTGACAAGCAGCACGGCCGTTTCGGGTGCCTTCGACTTGGCCACATCCAGCGCCGCAAGCAGGGCGGGGGCGTCGGCGCCGTCGATCTGCGCGATCAGTGCGCCGCCAGAGTGCTTGTCGAGCAGCATGTGCATGACTGCAACCGCCGCATCGCGACCCGCGGCCTCGCCCTGACGACGCGCAGCCTTGGCCTGCTCGCGCAGCGCCTCGATGGGCGCCTGCAGCGCATGCTTCTCGCTTGCGGGCAGCGTCAACTCCTGGCTTGCCGTGGTGATGGATGCGGCCTCGTCGACCAGTTCCTGACCCTGCAGCTTGCTGGCCGCGGCCAGGCGATCGTGCAGTCCCTTCGCCGCCATGAACGAGGCACGCCCGCCAGCGCCATGATGCGTCGCACGCCCGCACTCAGCGCGCCTTCGCTCACGATCGCGAACTTCTTCGCCTCGCCGCTTGAAGTGAGGTGCGTGCCACCGCAGAACTCCACGCTGCACTGACGCCACTTGGAATTGGTCGGGTCGGCCAGCAGTTCGGCCACCGTGGCGCCGATGCTGACCACGCGCACGGGGTCGGGGTACTTCTCGCCGAACACCGCGCGCACACCGGCCACGCTCTTCGCCTGCGCCAGCGGCGCCTCCGCGGCGTCCACCTTCAGGTTCTTCGCGATGGCCTGCTGCACCAGCTGCTCCACCTTGGCGATCTCGGGCGCGGTCATGGCGCGGCCAAAGCTGAAGTCGAAGCGCAGGCGATCGTCGGCCACCATGCTGCCACGCTGCTGCACCTCGTCACCCAGCACCTCGCGCAGCGCCCAGTTGAGAAGGTGCGTGCCGGTGTGGTGCGCCGCAACATGCCTGCGGTAGCCGCGCGCCAGATCCATCACCACCGTGTCGGTGCGGTTGAAGCGACCGCGCGTCACGCGACCGATGTGCAGCACGAAGCCCGCCTCGTCCTGCACGCTTTCCACCTTGAACTCGGCCGCATCGCGCGAGGTGTGCGTGGTGGCGCTGGTGCCGATGTCGCCCACCATGCCAAGCGCGCCCTCGGCGGCCGCGTTCACGCCACCCACCATGCGATCCACCTCGTCCATGGCGCAGCTCAGCGTGGCGCCGGGATGATCGGCCACGATCATGCCGGTGTCGGCCACCTGTCCGCCGCCCTCGGCATGGAAGCTGGTTCGACGCGTGATCACCGCCACCTGCGCGCCGCTGTCGGCGTGCTCCTGGAAGTGCTTGCCGTCCCAGATCGCCTCGATGCGGCTGCTCACCGCGCGCGCCGCGAACTTGGGCGCGAAGTCGGTGGGCTTCACGCCGAGCGCCTTCAGCTTCTCGATGGCATCGGGCGTGAGCGTGATGCGATGCTCGCTGCCGCTGGCGGCACGGCTGGTCTCGCGCGCCTTCTCCATCAGCGTCTCGTAGCCCGTCTCGTCCACCTTCAGGCCACGCTCCTGCGCCATCACGCTGGTGAGATCCACGGGGAAGCCCATGGTGTCGTGCAGACGGAACGCGTCCTCGGCGCTGATCACGCCGCTTCCGCTCTTGGCGCGATCGGCGGCCTGCGCGAACAGTTCCAGTCCACGCTCGAGCGTGCGACCGAACGCCGCTTCCTCGTCGCGGATCACCTGCGTCACGTGCGCGGCCTTCGCCTTCAGTTCGGGAAACACCGGGCCCAGCGACTCGATCACCGCGGGCACCACTGCGTGGATGAACGGCCCCTTGGCGCCCAGATACTGGTGGCCCATGCGCGCGGCGCGGCGCAGGATGCGGCGCAACACGTAGTTGCGGCCGTCGGCGCCTGGAGCCGCACCATCGGCGATGGCGCTGCTGAGGCAGCGCACGTGATCGGCCACCACGCGATAGGAAATGTCGATGTTGTCCTCCAGCTTGCCGCCGTAGGCGCGCGCGCCGGTGGCCTTCTGGATGGCCGCGAACAGCGGCGTCCACAGATCGGTGTCGTAGTTGCTGCGCTTGTCCTGCAGCACGCTGACCAGTCGCTCAAGGCCCATGCCCGTGTCCACATGCTTGGCTGGCAGCGGCTTCAGCGCGCCGCCCTGCTCGCGGTTGAACTGGATGAACACCAGGTTCCAGATCTCCAGCACATCGGGGTCGCCGCTGTTCACCTGCTTGGCGGCGTTGCGCCCACCGATGCGATCGAAGTGGATCTCGCTGCA
>RFQW01000323.1 GCA_009924765.1 Planctomycetota bacterium
GCCAGGTCGATGCGGATGCCGTCGCACTCGTCCATGCGCTCGCCCGCGAACGCCGCCTTCACCTTGGCCAGCGCCGGCGCCACCGCGGCAGCGCCACCGATCGCGCCAAGTTCCAGCTTGCGCTTCACCATGGCGAAGCGGGGGATCTCCGCGGCGATCACCGACAGCGCGCGCTTCTGCGTGGCCAGCAGTTCCAGCACCAGCGCCATGCCGCTCAGCGAGTCGCGCACCCAGCACACCTTGGGCCAGATCACGCCGCCATTGCCTTCGCCGCCGATCGTGCTGCCGGCGGACTTCATCGCCGCCACCACGTTCGCCTCGCCCACCGCAGTGCGCAGCACCTTGCTGCCGGCGAACTTCGCGGCCACGCCGTCGATCATGCGGCTGGTGCTCAGGTTGGCGGCCATGGTGGCCTTGCCTTCACGCTGCAGGATGCGCAGCGCGCACAGCGCCAGCGTGTACTCCTCGCCGATGTAGCGGCCGGCTTCGTCCACCACGGCCAGTCGGTCGGCATCCGGATCCTGCGCAAAGCCGCATGCGTAGCCGCCCTTCGCGGTGGCGGCGGCAAGATCGGTCAGGTTCGCCTGCGTGGGTTCCGGCGTGTGCGCGAACAGGCCGGTGGGCTCGCCGTTCAGATGTGTCACGCCCACGCCGAGTTTCTCAAGCAGCATGCGCGCCGCGTTGCAGCCCGCGCCGTTCACGCTGTCCACCACCACCTTCAGGTTGGCGGCGCGGATCGCCGCCACATCCACCAGTGCCAGCACCTTCGCCACGTGCGTTGCATCGGCGCTTGTGTCGCGCTCGATGCGACCGAACTCGGTCGGGCCCGCCAGCTTCAGGTCGCGCTCCTTGAAGCGGCGCACGATCTCCTTCGCCTCGTCCGGCGGCGGCGCCACGCCATCGCCGTCGAGACACTTCAAGCCGTTCCACTCGATCGGATTGTGGCTGGCGGTGCACACCATGCCGCCATCGGCCTTGTGGTGCTGCACCATCACGCCGGCGGTGGGGGTCATGGCGATGCCCAGGTCGATCACGTCGCAGCCGGTGCTGGCAAGCCCGGCGGCCACGGCGCTCAGGAAGGCCTCGCCGCTCGGTCGCGAGTCGCGCGCCAGCACCACGCGTGGCCGGTTCTTCTTGCTTCGCAGGTGACTGCCGAAGGCGGCGCCGTACAGCGCGGCCACTTCGGCGGTGATGGTCTTGCCCACCAGTCCACGCAGGCCGCTCACGCTCAGCATCAGGGGCGCATCGTTGCTTGTCATGCCGCGACGATAACGCCACGCGGGCTGCACCGAAACCCCGTCGAAACATTGCAAAATCCGGCCACCGCTATACTCGCCCCCCGATGTACGAACTGCGGGTCCACCGGCAATTCTCGGCCGCTCACGCCATTCGAATGGCGGGACAGATGGAGACCCTGCACGGACACGACTGGCGCGTGCAGGTGCAGGTGGTGGGCGATTCGCTCGACGCGGATGGCCTGCTGTGCGACTTCCATGCGCTGGAGACGGCGATCGATCGCGTGCTGGCACGCTTCCACAGTCGCACACTGAACGACGTGCCGCCCTTCGATCGCACCAACCCGACCGCCGAACTGGTGGCGCGGCATGTGGCCGACGAGGTGGCCGGCGCGCTGCCCGCGGGCGTGCGCCTGGGCAGCGTGTCGATCGGCGAGGCGCCTGGCTGCGAGGCCATCTACCGTCCGGACATGCAGGTGCGCGCATGAGTCGCCACCGCCCGCATCGCGAACCCGCGGCCACCGACACAGGCGCCGCCGCGCCCAGCACGGGCGGCGATCCCTCGCGCTTCCTGAACCGCGACCTCGAATGGCTCGAGTTCAACCGCCGCGTGCTCGACATGGCCGCCGACGATTCGGTGCCGCTGCTCGAGCGCGTGCGCTTCCTGTCGATCTTCTCGAACAACCTCGACGAGTTCTTCATGAAGCGCGTGGGCACGCTGCGCCAGCAGATCGAGGACGGCTCGGCCAGCCCCGTGCCCGACGCGCTCACGCCCGAGCAGCAGATGCAGTCGATCCGCCAGCGCGTGCAGGACATGGGCCGTGTGCAGGCCGATGTGCTGCGCAGCAACCTGCTGCCCGCCATGCAGGAACGCGGCATCGAGCTGCTCACCTGGGAACAGCTCACGCATGCCGAGCGCACCGAGGCGCGCGCGTGGTTCCATCGCAACGTGTTCCCCATCCTCACGCCGCTGGCCGTGGATCCGGGCCATCGCTTCCCGTTCATCAGCAACATGAGCGTGAGCCTGGGCGTGATGCTGCGCCGACCGGGCGAAAGCGAGCAGCTGTTCGCGCGCGTGAAGGTGCCCGAGATTCCGTCGCGCCTGTATCAGGTGCCCGGCACGCGCCGCTACGCGCCGCTGCAGGAACTCATCGAGCACAACCTGGACGAACTCTTCCCGGGCATGGAGATCCTGAAGGTGCTGCCGTTCCGCGTGACGCGCAACGCCGAGATCGAGCCCGATCAGGAGGATGCCGACGACCTGCTGGAGGCCATCCAGCGCCAGCTGCGCGAGCGTCGCTTCGCGCGCGTGGTGCGCCTGGAGATCGCCAGCGGCGCCAACCAGCGCATCCTGCGCTTCCTCACCGAGGAACTGCAGATCGACCCCGAGGACATCTACGAGACCACCGGTCTGATCGACTACGGCGGGCTGAACCAGATCGCCGACATCGATGTGCCCGAGCTGCACTATCCCAAGTGGACGCCGCTGGCGCCGCGCGGACTGGAAGACGACGAGAGCGACATCTTCGCCGCCATCCGCGAGGGCGACGTGCTGGTGCAGCATCCCTACGAGTGCTTCCA
>RFQW01000324.1 GCA_009924765.1 Planctomycetota bacterium
CGCTTGACGAGGATCTTGTCTCCGAGGGGTCGAACCTTCATTGCTGTATCTCCTGCTGTCGTGATTGGGTGAAATGACGTTCCATGATCCGCTGCATGATGCGGAGCATGGTCTCCGGGTGGCATGGGCGATCGACGACGCTGAACGCGCCGTCGAGGAGTGCATCGACGAGCCCGCGCGAGGCCTCGCGGCGGGTGGCCTGCGGCGGGCGCACCACCACGGTGGGCGGCGGTGCGTCCAGGCGGCGCAGGAGCTGCAGCACGCGGACGCCGGCCGGCTCGCTGCCGATGGCGGTCTGGTCGAGCGGCAGCGCCAGGTCCACGATGGCGATGTGCACCGTGGCGCTGCGGATGACGTTGGAGGCTTCCACGCCCGAGCGGGCCTGGATGATGTTGATGCCCGTGGAGCTCAGGATGTGCGGCACCGCCACGGCCCACGCGTCCTCGCGCCAGCCACCGGAGGTGAGCAGCACGTTGAGGAGCGGCGAGCGGCGCGTTCCTGCACCCGGGCCGGCACCGGCACCGCCGAAGGCGGTGTGGTCGGCGGGGTGGTGATGGAACATGCGGAAGCGCATCGGGAGGGAAGAGAGGTGCAAGGGGCGTGCCAGAGAGGGGTGGAACCGGGTGGATATTGAGTCCGGTAATATATGCCATGGGAGGGGAAATGGCCCCGGTGGGGTGGCACGGCGGTGACAAGGCACCGCGCACGGGCGCGCGAGGGCTGTCAGAGTGGCAGCAGGTGGTAGGGCCGCCCGCGTATTTTCCACCCTCCATGCACGCCGGAACCCCCATCGCCGTCATCCGCCGCAACCCCGCCCAGTGGGCCGATCGCCAGACGGTGGTCCAGGGCTGGGTCCGCACCCGCCGCGACTCGAAGGCCGGCATCAGCTTCGTGAACCTGAGCGACGGCTCGTGCTTCGACGCGCTGCAGCTGGTGGTGCCGAACACGCTTGCCAACTACGCGAGCGAGGTGCTCCGGCTCACCGCCGGATGCAGTGTGGAGGCCGAGGGCAAGCTGGTGGCCACGCAGGGCAAGGACGGTTCCACCGGCATCGAGATGCAGGTGGAGCGGCTGCACGTGTACGGCTTCGTGGATGACCCGGACACGTACCCCATCCAGCCGAAGGCGCACACCATGGAGTTCCTGCGCGAGCAGGCGCACCTGCGCTCGCGCACCAACACCTTCGGCGCGCTGGGACGCCTGCGGCACACCATGGCGCAGGCGGTGCACCGCTACTTCTCCGACAACGGCTTCTTCTGGATCCACACGCCCATCGTCACGGGCAGCGACTGCGAGGGCGCCGGCGAGATGTTCCGCGTCAGCACGCTGGACCTTGCCAACCTGCCCCGCACGCCGGACGGCAAGGTGGACTTCAGCCAGGACTTCTTCGGCAAGGAGACGCACCTCACGGTGAGCGGCCAGCTGAACGTGGAATGCTGGGCGCTGGCGCTGAGCAAGGTCTACACGTTCGGGCCCACGTTCCGCGCCGAGAACTCCAACACCAGCCGCCACCTGGCGGAGTTCTGGATGATCGAGCCGGAGATCGCCTTCGCCGACCTGAAGATGGACGCCGACTGCGCCGAGGGCCTGATGAAGGCCATGTTCGAGGCATGCCTCAAGGAGCGCCACGACGACATGAAGTTCTTCGTGGAGCGCGTGGACAAGGAGGCCATCGCGCGCCTGGAGAAGTTCTGCAGCGCGGCGTTCGAGCGCATCGACTACACCGAGGCCATCAAGCTGCTCGAGAAGGCCCGGCGGGCACAAGTTCGACTACGCGCCGCACTGGGGCATCGACATGCAGAGCGAGCACGAGCGCTACCTCACCGAGCAGGTGTTCGGCCGCCCGGTGGTGGTGATGAACTACCCGAAGGACATCAAGGCCTTCTACATGCGCGTGAACGACGACGGCAGGACCGTGGCCGCCATGGACATCCTGGCGCCGGGCATCGGCGAGATCGTCGGCGGCAGCCAGCGCGAGGAGCGCCTGGACGTGCTGGACGCGCGCATCCGCGAGATGAACCTGGACCCGGCGGCGTACTGGTGGTACCGCGACCTGCGCCGCTACGGCAGCGTGCCGCACGCGGGCTTCGGCCTGGGCTTCGAGCGCACCATCGCCTACGCCACGGGGCTGGGCAACGTGCGCGACTGCATCCCGTTCCCGCGCACGCCGAAGAACTGCGCGTTCTGAGGCGCGGGGACCGTTTCGCTCACTTCAGCGAGATCTTCGAGAGGTCCTCGGCGGGCTCCGGCCACTGCATGCCGAGCGACTCGAACGCCTCGCAGACCACCTCGCTCACCAGCAGGTTGCGGAACCACTTGCGGTTCGACGGCACCACGTACCACGGCGCGTGCTCGGTGGAGGTGTTGGAGAGCATGTTCTCGAACGTGTCCACGTAGAGCGGCCACTTGGCGCGCTCGTTGACGTCGTTGATGGAGAACTTCCAGTGCTTGGTGGGGTCCTCCAGCCGCGCGTGCAGGCGCGCCAGCTGCTCGTCGTTGCTGATGGTGAGGAAGAACTTGAGGACCATGGTGCCCTCCTCCGCCAGCATCCGCTCGAAGTCGTTGATCTGCCGGTGGCGGCGCTCGATCTCCTTCGGCTTCAGGAAGCCGTGCACGCGGCCGACGATCACGTCCTCGTAGTGGCTGCGGTTGAAGATGCACACCTCGCCCTTGGCGGGGCAGCGCGTGTGCACGCGCCAGAGGTAGTCGTGCGACAGCTCCACGTCGCTCGGCTTCTTGAAGGAATGCACCGAGACGCCCTGCGGGTTGAGGCCGGTCATCACCTTGCGGATCACGCCGTCCTTGCC
>RFQW01000325.1 GCA_009924765.1 Planctomycetota bacterium
GCCGAAGCCTGCCTGCGCGAAGCCATCGAGCTGGAACCCGAACGCGGATCGTGGCGCATGAACCTGGGCGTGACGCTGCAGGCGCTGGGCCGCACCGACGAGGCGCTGCGCTGCTTCGAGATGGCGTGCCAGCGCTCACCCGATCACGCCGAGCCTCGCATCGCCGCAGCCATCGCCGCAGCCGCACTTGAACGCTGGAAGCTTGCGTTGAAGTGGGCCGAGGAAGCCACGCAGCGCAAGCCCGACATCGACGCCGCGTGGGCGGTGCGCATCGAGTCGCTGCGCCGTCTGGGCCGACGCGAGGATGCAAGCCTGGCCTTCTATCTGGCGCAGCAGCATCTCGATGCCGCGCCCTCCACGCTGCAGGCCATGGCCGAGGTGCTGCTTGAAGAGGGCAAGACCGAACGCGCCGCATGGAGTCTTCGCGAGGCGCTTCGACTGGAACCCTCGCTTGCGCGCGTGCGCGTGCGCCTGGCGCAGATCGCGGCCGACAGCGGGCAGCCGCACCGCGCCGTGGAACTGCTCACGGAGGAGGTGCGCCACCACCCCGGTGACGTGAACGCGTGGATCGCCTTCGGTGATCTGCTGATGCGCCTGCGTCGCGGACCCGAAGCCGCCGAGAAGTACCGCCGCGCAGCCGAACTGAATCCAGAGAGTGGCCCCGCACGCTGGCGCCTGGGCAACATCGCGCTGGCCGCGCGCCGTCTTGACGAGGCGGTGAACGAACTCGAGGCCGCGGTGCGTCTGTCACCGGACAACCCTTCGCCCCGCGTGGAACTGGCGCACGCGCGCCTGGAGCGCGGCGAAACCGACGAAGCCGCGCGCCTGCTTGAGGTGCACGCCGAACGCACCCCGCCCGAACAGGATGATCGCCTGGAGAATCCGCAGGGTGCCGTGTCGCTGGCCGATCTCATGCTTCGCGCGCGTCGCCCGCTGCTGGCCGCACGCACGCTCACCGCGGCGCTGCGATACCCGGCCTGCGCCAAGGACAGCACGCTGATGCGCCGGCTGGCGCTGGCCCGCTACGAGAGCGATGACTTGAGCGGCGGCGACGACGCCAGCCGCGCGCTGCACCGACTGGATGCACGCGACCGCGCCGCCCCCTACAACCTGGCCCTGTCGGCCCTGCAGCGCAACAACCTCACCGAGGCGCGCACCTGGATCCGCACCGGCCTGGCGGCGCACCCGCGCGACGCGGGCATGCGACGACTCATGCTGCGCACATGGATTGCGCGCGCACTGCAACTGTTCGGCCGCAAGGCCGAGCAGCCATCACGCCGAGCGTGAAGTTGAAATCAGTTGGCCGCGTTCGTGAAGGGCAGCAGCGCCAGGTGACGGGCGCGCTTGATCGCCTGAGCCAGGTTCTTCTGCTCGGTGGCGTTCAGCTGAAGGCGCTTGCGGCTGATGATCTTGCCGTTGCCGGTCATCATGCGACGAAGCTCGTCGGCGTTCTTGTAGTCGACGGGTCCCTTGATGGTGCGGCGTTCGGTCGGTGCGGTGAACTGGCTCATGGTCATGGCGTCCTGGATCTCGGGTTCGAGAGCCCCCGACGATCGGGGGCGACGAGCCGGGTAGTGTAGCGGAACCCCCGACCCCTTCCAATGCCCCTGATCCTTTCCGACCTGCACCTGGGCCTGGCCCCGCTGGAACCCGCGCAATTGCAGCCCCTTGTGGAGGCGGCCGACGAATTGTGGCTGAACGGCGACACCGCCGAGACCCGCCACCCCCGCTACATGAACCGGGGCACCCGCCTGCTGGCCGACCTGGAGAACCGCTGCGCCCGCGCCGGCACACCCCTGCTGCGGCTTGCGGGCAACCACGATCACGACGCTGCGCTGCCGCTGCATCGCATGCTGGCCGATGGCCGCGTGCTGGTGACGCACGGCCACGCCTTTCTACCGTGCATCGCGCCATGGTCGGTGTGGGCCAAGGAAGCGCAGCAGCGCTACGACTCGCACATTCGGTCGCTGCCCATGGATGAGCGGGCCACCATGCAGGCCGCACTGCATGCCGCCGCAGCCGCAAGCGAGGCCGCATGGACCGACACCAGCCGCGAACGCAAGTTGCACGCGGCCGCCATGCTGCTTCGGCCGTGGGCCGTGCTGCAGGTATTGAAGACGTGGGCCGCGTGGCCTGAACTCTCTGAAGCGTTTGCGGCGGCACACACGCCCGACGCACGCGTGGTGATCAGCGGCCACTCGCATCGTCGCTCGGTGCATGTGCGCGGCGCACGCACACTGATGAACACCGGCAGCTTCAACCCACCATCACGCGCAGCCGCGGTGTGGGTACGCGGCAATCAGGTGGATTGGATTCCGCTGTCGCTGCGACGCGATCGCTACGACTTGCCGCCCGAGTCGCGCTGGATCCGCGCAAGCGTGTGACGCATGGTGGCGCCGGCCGCGGCCACGGCGGCGGCCTGCACCCCATGCGTGAATCCAAGCCTTTCCAGCGTTGCAAGCAGCGTTTCGGTGGCCAGGTTGCCCGGGGCACCAGGCGCATATGGGCAGCCACCAAGGCCCGCCGCGCTGCTGTCAAAGCTTCTCACACCGCGCGACAAGGCGCGCTCAACACAGGCGGCCGCCATGCCGCGCGTGTCGTGCAGGTGCAGGGTGATGTCGGATGGTTGCAGCAGCGGCTGCATGCCATCGAGCAGATGATCGATGTCGGGCACTTCAGCTGCGCCGATGGTGTCGCCAAGATCGATCTCGGTGCAGCCCATGGCAAGCAGCCGCTCGCTCACGCTGCGCACGGCGGCCGGTGACACCACGCCATCGAACGGGCAGCGCACCACGCAACTCAC
>RFQW01000326.1 GCA_009924765.1 Planctomycetota bacterium
GCCGAGGGGTTCGCCTGCAATACGGAAGACTTCGCGTGGTCGGGTGATTCTGTTCCGTTCCGAACCGACCAGAGTGAAGAAAGGCTAGCCGAGCGGTGGGGCCGCAGCAAGAACTTTACATGGCATTGGGGCAAGCATTTCGCATCCGGGGGGTGATGGCTGGCCGAAAGCCGTGATCATGAAGCTCTACACCCGATCCGGCGACGATGGCACCACTGGACTGTTCTCGGGGGCCAGGGTCAGCAAGAATCATCCCCGGATCGAGGCCTATGGAACGGTGGATGAGTTCAACGCCTGCCTTGGACTTTGCATCAGTGCGTGCGGATCCGGGAAGATGGAACAGGTTATTCGGAACATCATGGTTCAGATCCAGAGTCGCCTGTTCGACATTGGGGCCGATCTGGCGACGCCCGAGGGTGCCAAGAACGAGTCTAAGATCGTGCGCATTGACGAGACTCACGTGACCGAAGTGGAGCGTTGGATCGATGAGATTGACAGTAAAAACACGCCTCTTCAGACATTTGTCATGCCGGGCGGAACGGATCTGGCTTCTCGACTGCACCTGGCCAGAACCGTGTGTCGCCGCGCAGAACGGTTGATGGTTGGGCTGTCGAATACGGAGCCGGTCGGGTCGGGGAAGGCATGATGCGGTACATGAACCGCGTCAGTGATCTGCTGTTCGCGATGGCTCGACTCTCAAACAAGGAGTCTGGAGTCGGAGATATCCCATGGAAGCCACATGGAATCTCGTAAGATCGACACAAGATCGATCATAAAGAAGAAGTCCAATAACCTATTTGCGTGACTTCTTGGGCTTCTTCTGAATCATTCCGACCTTGGTGATCCGCTCCCAGGCGTCCTTGGCGTGGGCCTTCGACTGCTCGATGGAGATAGACCGTCGGCCAAGCGCTCGAGCCACCGTGGCGGCGGTGCCACTTCCGCAGAATGGATCCACCACCAGACCCCCAGGCCGCGAGCAGGCCCGGATGACACGCTCCAGGTAAGGCTCGGGCAACTGGTTGTGATGCTTGCTGCGGCGCTCCTTGTTGTTGCCTTGCACCCGCCCCCAGTACGGGCCGTACCACACATCGAGCGGCACGCGCATGCCCTTGTCGCGCCGTTTCACCATGGTGCGATCGTCGCGATACACGTTCGCGCGATCGGAGGGCTCGAGGATGGGATCGGGGTTCCAGATGCGACGCAGTGGATCGCGCACGAAGTACAGCGCATGCGCCTTGCTGAGAATGAAGCTGCTGCGACGGTTCTGTCCGAAGCGGAAGTGCCACACGCACCAGTTCATCATGTGCAGACCGCGGCGCTTCAGGTGCATCACCACCTCGGCCGCGGTGTCATCGCCGATGTTCACCCACAGGCTTCCCTTCAGCGAGAGCATTTCCACGCACGCATCGAGCCAGTCGAAGGTGAACCGTTCATATGCGTCGCGCGGCATGCCGTCGCTCCAGCCTTCGTATGGAACCTCCCAGTTGAAGGGCGGATCGGCGAACACGAGGTCGGCCTGTCCCTGATCCGGAAGTCGTGGCAGGATGTCTCGGCAATCGCCGACATGCAGGCGCGTGTCCGGATCGTTGCACTGGAATGCCGGCTGTGGCAGCGTCTCGGGTGCCGCATGTCGCGGCACGCGGTCGCCCATCATGCGGATGTCGGCATCGGCCAGCTCATCGGCAGCGCGGCGCATGGCGGCGACGCCACCCGTGGGCACCTTGTAGCCACCATGGCGCTTGAATCCGGCTGTGCGCTTTCGTTCGGCCATCAGGCTCCGACCGTGCCGAAGATGCGGTCGCCCGCGTCACCAAGGCCCGGGCGGATGTAGGCGTTTTCGTCGAGTTCGCGATCGAGCGCCGCGGCGAACACCGGCACGTCGGGGTGGCGCTCGAGCAGCTTCTTCACGCCTTCGGGCGCGGCCACCAGGCACACCATCTGCAGGTCGCGGCAACCGAGGCGCTTCAGGTGATCGATGGCATGCACCGCGCTGCCACCGGTGGCCAGCATCGGATCCACCACCAGCACGGGGCCGTTGGCCACATCCTTTGGGAAGCGTGTGTAGTAGTTCACCGGCATGTGACTGCGTTCATCGCGCTGGATGCCGATGTGGCCGATGCGCGCTTCGGGGAAGAGACGAAGGATGCCATCGGTCATGCCGAGGCCCGCACGAGGATGGGCGCCAGCGTGACCGGCTGCGAAAGCATGCAGCCATCGCAGGTTTCGAGCGGCGTCTTCACGGAGCGCGGTCTGGTGGGGAAGTTGCGCGACAGCTCGAACACCATCAGGCCCGCGATCTCGTTCAGCAGCGCGCGGAAATCCTCCGGCTGCGTCGATGCATCACGCAGCAGCGTCAGCTTGTGCTGGATCAGCGCGTGATCGAAGACGCGCAGATTTGGAAATCGCGGATCGGTCGATGGCACGCGCGGAGTGTACGGGTGTGGTGCACCCCGCACGCGTCAGGGCTGCGAGAGCTGCTGGAACGAGTCCTGCGAGGCCTTCACGCGCTTCTTCCAGTCCTCGATCTGTCCCTGCAAACGCTGCTTGTTGGCCACCATCTGGTTCAACTGGCCCTGCATGGCGTTCGGATCCAGACCGCCGCTTGGCATGGTTGGCACCTGCATGGGCGTGCCGGGCATGCCCGGGATCACATCCGCCTCGCTTTCGCCGGGCTGTGCGCGGGTGCAGGTGATGCGGATGGTGCCCACGATCGCGCCGTTCTCGAAGTAGGTGGTGGTCCAGCCCATCGCGTCGCTGCGGCCAAGGTCGACCACCGTCGCC
>RFQW01000327.1 GCA_009924765.1 Planctomycetota bacterium
GACAGCATGACCGCCGAGGATTTCCTGTGCGACTTCTGCGGTCGCGACTGGACGCACGCGGCGCCGTTCGTGGAGGGTCATCATGGTGCGTGCATCTGCGGCGATTGCCTGCGTGCCGCCTGCGCGGAAACGGCGGCGGAATCCGCCTTCACCTGCAACCTGTGCCTCGAACCCCGCACCGACCTCGCCTTCACGCAGCCGCTTCGCAAGGCCAGCCTGTGCGTGCGATGTCGCAACCAGTCGGCGCGCACGCTCGAACGCGACCCCGACAGCGGCTGGAAGCGCTGAACCCCCTCACGCGCCGCGGCGCACCAGCGTCATGGCGTGGAATGGCCGACCTTCGCGCCTGTATTTGCGCTCGAAGTTCGTGCCCACCACCTCACCCTCGCCGGCGCTCTGCGGGCGCTCGAACGCGCGACGCTCGAACAGGTCGGTCACCTTCGCCACATGCTCCTCGTACCACGCCCACAGTTCGGGGTGATCGGTCACCAGGTGCAGTTCGCCCCGCGGCTGCAGCACGCGGTGGAACTCGCGCAGCGACTCCATCTGCACCACGCGTCGCTTGTGATGGCGCGACTTGGGCCACGGATCGCTGAAGTACAGATGCACCACGCGCAGGCAGCCATCCGGCAGCCAGTGACGCACCAGCTCCATCGCATCCATGTACAGCAGGCGCACGTTGTCCATGCCGTTGCGACGCAGGCGATCAGCCGCGTAGCGGAAGAACTCGCCCGCGTACTCGATGCCCAGAAAGTCGGTGTCGCGCCGCGCTGCGGCTTCCTGCACCAGGAAGGTGCCCTTGCCCGAGCCGATCTCCAGCTCGAAGGGCCGCGCCGGATCACGGCCCGGAAAGAACAGCTCCGCGCCCACGCGGCCGGCATCCGGATTCGGAAGATGATGCGCATGCCATCCCCACGGTCGCAGATCGACGAGCGGCGGATGCCGGGATGCGTCGTGCTG
Source organism: Planctomycetota bacterium (assembly GCA_009924765.1). Lineage (GTDB taxonomy): Bacteria > Planctomycetota > Phycisphaerae > Phycisphaerales > SM1A02 > SYAC01. Next base: position 961 of record RFQW01000327.1, read on the forward strand.
TTCGCTCACGCGTCGTCGTCGGCGGCAACGCGCACGGACTTGCGGGCCTTCTCACCGGCGGGGCGCTTCCACGTCACGCGCTCGGCATCGGCCCACAGTCCATCCAGGTCGTACCAGGCGCGCTGGCCCGGCTCGAACAGGTGCACCACCACGTCCACGAAGTCGGCCACGATCCAGGTGCCACCCGAATCGCGGTCGCGCTTCCATCGATCCATTCCGAGTTCCGCGCCAAGCTGCTTCAGCGAGTCGGCCACGCTGCGCGTCTGACGATCGCTGGTGCCGTTGGCGACCACCATGTACTCGCACACCTGACTGCGACCGCGCACATCCAGCAGCGACACCTGATCGCACTTCAGGTCGCTCACCAGGCGTGCCGCCTCGATGGCGAACACACGGACCTTGTCCGGATCAGTCTGACTGCGCGTGCGCGTCATGCAACGACCGGATCAGGCCGGGCGCGACGGACGACCGCCGCCGCTGCGACCGCCACCCGTGCGGGCGCCGCCGCTTCGACCACCGGCGCCACCAGGACCGCCAGCGCCTGCAGCGCCGCCACGGCCGCCGCGGGTCGCGGTGATGGCCATCGGCGGACGAGCCGCGCGGATGGCCGCCCGACGCTTCTTCTCGGAGGGCTTCTCGTAGTACTGGCGCTTCTTCAGCTCCTTGGTCAGGCCTTCCTTCTCGCACAACTTCTTGAAGCGGCGCAGCATCTGCTCTGCGCTCTCGCCTGCTCGGGCCTTGATTCGAATCGCCATGGTGAGATCGTTCCTTGGGTTGCGTGCGTCGGGTGAACCTGCCCCGGTGGGCAGGGTCGAACATGATGACCAAAACCGGCCGTCCGTGCAAGCGGCTGTGGGCCTTCAGGAAGGGCATAATCCGGGCATGCGACTCCTGGTCGATGCCTGCAATGTGCTGCATGTGACCGGCGTCCTGCCGCCGGAAATGGCCATCGGCGAGCCCGCCGAGCTGGCGCAGCTCATCCAGCGCAGGTCGCTACGCGCGCGGTGACACCACGCTGGTGTGCGACGGCTCACGGCCCGGCGAGCAGGCCCTCACGCACCACGGCCGCATCACCCTGCGCTGGACGGGCGCCACCAGCGCCGACGCGGTGATCGAGTCGCTGCTGCAGGCCAGCAGCCACGCGCGACAGCATGTGGTGGTGTCGAACGACCGCGCCGTGCAGTCGGCGGCCAGGCGTCACGGCGCGCAGGTGCTGCCCGGCGATCGCTTTCTCTCGCATCTGGCGCTGGATGCACGACGAACCCCGCGCACCGCCGAACCGAACCGCGATGTGCATCTCGACGAGGCGGCCACGCGTCGCTGGATGCGCGAACTGGGACTACCCGAGGAACCCGAATGAGCACCATCGACTTCGACCATCCCCCCGCTGATCCCGTGGCCGCATGCAAGGCGTGGTTCACCGAAAGCGAAGGCATGGGCTTCGCCAACCCCAACGCCATGACGCTGGCCACGGTCGATGCGCACGGCAAGCCGCATGCGCGCATCGTGCTGCTGCGCGGATTCGACGAGCGTGGCGCCACCTTCTTCACCAACCGCGAAAGCGACAAGGGCCTGCAGATCGCGGCGAACGCGCATGCGGCCCTGCTGTTCCACTGGGATCGCCATCCCATCGGACGGCAGATCCGCATCGAGGGCCGCGTGAGCCTGGCCAGTGACGCCGAAAGCGACGCCTACTGGAACACTCGCCCGCGCGAGAGCCAGATCAACGCGTGCGCCAGTCAGCAGAGCCGACCCGTGGCCAACCGCGCGGCGCTGCAGCAGGCGCAGACCCAACTGGAAGCGAAGTTCGCCGGCGCACC
>RFQW01000328.1 GCA_009924765.1 Planctomycetota bacterium
TGGCCAGACCACGGTGCCCGCCACGCTGGGGCCCGTCTCGCAGATCTCGATCGCACGCGGAAGTAGCGAGCACATGATGGCGCTGCGTTCCGACGGCACGGTGGCCTGTTGGGGCCGCAACAACAGCGGCGAGTGCAACGTGCCGGAGGGACTTGCCGATGTGGTGCAGGTCAGCGCGGGCTCGTCGTACTCCGTCGCCCTTCGCGCCAACGGCGTGGTGGAAAGCTGGGGCTTCAGCGGCAACGGCCAGTGCGGTCCGCGCAGCGGTCGCGCCATCCGGCAGATCGCCTCAGGACCAAGCCACGGGCTTTCATTGTTCGAGGACGGCACCGTTGGTGCGTGGGGCATGACATCGGGGGCCCTCAGTGGAGCGGAGCCCACGACGCTTTCAACCCAGATCGTGCCCGCCGGCCTGAACAGCGTCGCGTTCGTTGCAACCGGCGTCTTCCACTGCATCGCCGGACGCACGGATGGCTCGGTCGTCTGCTGGGGCGCCAACGCGTCTGGCCAGTGCGATGTGCCGACTGGCCTCACGGGCGTGATCAAGGCTGCGGGCGGATTGCGGGAAACGGTGGCGCTGAAGTCCAATGGAACGCTGGTCGGATGGGGCCGCGACTGGTCGTCGTACCCGCCTCCGAGCGCGCTTCCTGCCGTGCACAGCGTGGCTTGCACCGAGCGCGGCAATACCACGGCCGTTCTGAGCGCCGACGGCGTGCCGATCCTGTGGGGCGATGGACAGGGACTCGCGATCACGCAGATGCCGGCAAACCAGACCGGGCTGGCGCAACTCGCGCTGGGCTACGACCACGCGGTGGCGATCCGCGCCGATGGCTCCGTTGTGTGCTGGGGCGCCAACTCCCAAGCCCAGTCCACACCACCTTCGATGGCAGCGGCCACGACGCAGGTCGCTGCAGGCTCGTATCACTCGCTGGCGCTGCTGGCGGATGGAAGCGTGGTGGGCTGGGGCTGGAACTATGTCGAGCAGGCCACGGTGCCGGCATGGGTGCGGAACGCCACGTTCATCGCGGCATCCACGGACAGCAGTTTCGTGGTCATGGCGACGCAGGACTGCGACCACGACAATCGGTGGGATGCGTGGCAGATCCTGCATGGCGAGTGGGACTGGAACACGAACTGGCAGCTGGATTCGTGCGAGCGATCGGGCGGTGACCTGGACATGAATGGCGAGCTGAACGCGGCCGACATCGCGCTGATCCTGCTCGACTTCGGCCCATGCAGGGGATGCCCCACCGATCTCGACGGCAATGGCGTGGTGGACGCGGGTGACCTGGCCCTGGTGATGATGTCCTTCGGTTCCTCGAACTGATCGCGCACCGCGCCGCGCACTGCCGAGCGGCGCCCACGCTTCGACTACCTTCGCGGCCGTCATGGCCGACGCGCATCACGCAGCACCCACCGCCCACGCGCATCCCACGCTGCACACCGGCCTGCTCGCCTTCGCCAGCATGCTGGTGTTCGCGCTGTATCAGATGACGGTGGAGAACAGCTACGCGCCCATGCGGCCCGAGATGGCGGTGGATCTGGGCGTGACGCCGCTGCAATCGGGACTGATCTCGCCGGCGTTCATGGTGGGATACGCACTGATGCAGCTGCCCGCGGGTGCGCTGCTGGATCGACTGGGCGCCGCCCGCCTGGTGCCGCTTGTGGCCCTGGCCACCGGCGTTTCGTGCGCGATCATGGCTTGCAGCGCCGGATTCGTCAGCGCCGTCACCGGTCGCGTGCTGATGGGCGCGGCGGCGTCGTTTGCCGGTCCGGCCATCGCGGCCGTCACGCGCCTGGGGCTGCCGGTGACCATGTTCGCGATGTTCATGGGCATCTCCGACATGTCGATCGGTGTCGGCGGCGTGGCTGGCATCTGGGGTGGCAACGAACTGCAGGCAGCCTCGAGCTGGCGCACGGTGATGTGGATCGCGACCGCGGCGGCGCTGCCGATGGCCGTCGCGTGCTGGTGGCTGCTTCCACGGCGCGTGTTCGGTGCGCAGGCGGACAGCGGTTCCGCGGGCGCACTCGCCACCCTGAAGGAACTGCTGGCCAACCGCGACGTGCGCGTGGCGGCGCTGTTGTACGCGCTGATCTGTGGCACCCTGTGCGGATTCGGCGGCATGTGGAACATCATGCTGGCGGAGGCGTGGCGCTATCAGGAAAGCGAAGCGATCATCATCGCGTCGGCGTTCTTCGTGGGCATCGCCGCCGGTTCGCCGCTGATCGGGTTGCTCGCCAAGCGATTTGGTTCGCGCGCCACCATGCTTGGCGCGATGTGGATCACGCTGCCAGCGTTCGTGGTGTGGATCATGGTGCCGGTCGAGGTGTCGATGTGGTTCGATGCATGCAATGTGGCGGTGATCGGCGCGGGCCTGACCGGCTCGGTGCTGGCCTTCGACATCGCCTGCCATCGGCTGCCCTCGCACCGCGTGGCATCCGCCATCGCCATCGTGAATCTGGCCGGTATGGCGGCCGGCGCCGTGCTGGAGATCCTGCCGGCCGCGATCTTGCGAACCGTGTCAGACACGCGGCTGCACGAAGTGCAGATGGCCACGGCCGCGTTCCCGCTGATGATCCTGCTCGCCATCGTGGCGATGCGGTTGGTGCCAAAACAGAACTGACCCCACCCAAGCGTCCGCGCAACGGATGCCGGCAAAGCGGCATCCAGCGGAGCGAAGGCGAGCCACGCAACGCGTCTGCGGGGATTGGCCCATCGAGCCGCAGCGACGCTGAATAGCCGCTGCGTATGCGAAGCGGAGCAGCGGCGGG
>RFQW01000329.1 GCA_009924765.1 Planctomycetota bacterium
CATGTTGGTGCTGTCGTTGTTGCCCGCGAAGGCGCGCAACTCCACCTCGTCGGCCGCATCGAAGGGCTTGATGCGGATCGGGCGACCACCGATGTCGCGCGCGCCACCCGCGCCCGGGTACACCTCAAGAGCCTCCACGGTCTGCGCCGTCGCTCCCACGCCAAAGGTGAATGGCGCGAAGATGCGCATCTCCCCCGCCATCGCCGTCTGGAACCATCGCGCGCGCTCGTCAGGGCGCATGAACGGACCGTTGATGTCGTCCCGCTTCAGGGTGCCCCACAGATAGCGGAAGTACGGCTCCCACTTGCCGTTCACCTGCACCAGTGGGTCACTCTGTTGCGGTCGGCTCGGACCGCCGGGGCCGAACACGTCGACCTGCGGACCATCGGCCATCTGGAATCCAAGCCACGGTCCCATGTTCAGCGACATGCCCGGAGCGCCGTAGAAGTACGGCGACCAGAACGAGCGCGCATCCATGGACGCGGCGGTCGACTTGGGATCGGTCATCCGCACGCCAAGGCTCTGCAGCATGCTCGGTGATCCGTCGTCGTGGCGTGGCGACACGGTCGGATCCTGCGGCGTCGGACGACCGGCGTAGCGGTACGGATCAAACGCCATGCCGAAGCCGATGGAACTGGTCTGCGGCGTCTTGAAGCCAGCCGGGTTGCCGCCATCGGACGGGTCGCGCGGATCCACGTTGCCGAACCGGAAGTTGCTCTCGTTGTCGAACAGTCCCGCACGCGTGTCGGTGCGGGCGAAGTTCAGGCTGGGCGCCGCGGTGTAGGCCAGCTCGGGCTCGGCGGTGACCACGGCCAGATCCGCTGGCGTGAAACCGACGGTGGTGCGGCGATCGAAGCGCGTGGCCACGTTCAGATCCAGCATGCTGGCGTTGTCGATCACGCTGACACCCACCACGGTGCGCACGTTGCGCTCCTTGCCGGTGGGTGCCAGGAACCAGAAGCTGTCGGTGAAACCGTCGCCGTCGGCATCGCAGAAGGTTCGCGCAACGATGTTGCGAGGCGTGTTGGTGATGTACTCGTCGCTTGGCGGCACCGGACCGGATCATTGGTGCGACCGATGCCGAGCGGGTCATCCAACTTGATGAAGTTCGGAAGCATCAGGGAGTTCGCCTGCGGAAGGATCGCGGCCTGGTAGCCCGAACGCGTGAACCACGCATTGCGGCGCTTCGTGAATTCCGACACCCACCCTGCGTCCGCATCCGTGGGCTTGGCCGCGGTGACCGGAATGCGCAGCGGCACCACATTGGGCAGCCACTGCTCGTAGGGCGTACCAAAGCCGTCGAGATTGCTGCCCATGCCCTCCTGACGCAGACTGTTCTCGATGTCGGCGATGTCCGTGACCAGCCGCCATCGATTGGTGGCGGTTGGAATCCACGAAAGATGCGGCCAGTGGCTGAAGAAGGCCCCGCCCGGCGTGGCCACGAAATTGCGCGCCGTGGGCGTGCCGATGTCGGCCGCACGGACCGGTTCGGTGCTGCGAAGCCAGCGGGTATCGCCGAAGCCAGGGTTGCCCGGAGGATTGCCGTAGATGTCGCCGTTGGCGGCCGTTCCGCCGTTGTACCACCACGGAGTGCCGGCGGGACTGCCGCTGTTCGGGTTGGTGACGGGTGCCGTGAAATCGGGCCAGTTGGTCCACGGAATCACCGCGTACGGCGCGTAGTTGAAGCCGTCCGGGAAACCGTCCGAACCGGCGACCAGCCTGCGCATGTCGCCGGGCTCGCGCGATGACACGAACGCAGGATCGACCACATTGGACATGCGATCCGCAGGCGATGCACTGCCGATGCGCGGAGGCGCACTCTCGATGCCGTAGCGCACGGACTCGGGCGGCGGCGGAAGGCGATTGCCCGCACTGTCACCGCCGACATAGTTGCCGGCGCCCGTGGGATCGATCGGCTTCACGAACAGGTGCAGCGCGATCTCCTCGGCAAGCTGCTTTCCCACGATGTCCGATCGGCGCGTGCCACCCGCGGTCTCCTGCATGGCGCTGGCCGTCACGCGTTGCGAGCGCGTGCGCGTGAGGTACGCGGCGGCGATCAGCGTGAGCAGCACCAGCATGGCGCTGACCAGCACCAGCGCATTGCCTCGACGGCCGTTGGAGATTCGGTGTGGGTGCATCATGGTGAAACGGGTGGCGGAAGATCGACGATCACCTGATAGGTGCGTCCGGTCTCCATGGTGAGTTTGGGGTCGTGCAGCGTGTAGGTGAAACGCAGCGCCGTGGGCCACGGCGTGTAGTCGGGGTTCAGCTGCCGAGGACGAACGGTGCTGTCGGTGGTCTTGCGCTCCACGGTCGTGAAGGGCCGATCGCCATTGAAGCCGAAGGTGGCCTGGTACACGTACACGGGCACCGCATCGCCCATCGGTCGCAGCAGGCCTCGCGTGCCTTCGATGCGCGCCGCATCAAGCGGTGGCGCCGCGATCGCCACCGTGACCATGTCGGCGGCGGTGGCGGCTCCCGCGGCGATGGTCTCGCTCTTCTTCGGATCCAGGATCTGGATGGGCGTGGCGTAGCTGACCGAATTGCTGGTGTTGGTGGACTTCGGCAGTGGCTTGGCCACGCTACTGAGCAAGCCCCCTGCCAATGTGGTGACGCCGCTGCGTTGTGCCTGCGGAAACAGTGCATCCGGCAAACCGAACCACGGCACGTGCGGCGTTGCACTGGTTGAGAGATCGATCTTGGCGACCGGATACGTGGTGGCGGATCCAAGCAGCGACCATGTTCCGGCAGGCCAGTTCGT
>RFQW01000330.1 GCA_009924765.1 Planctomycetota bacterium
CTGGGTCATCTACCCCGTCGGCTTCCTGATGGCGCTTGGTGGAACCAACGGCGAGAGCTGGCGCGAAGTGTGCTACAACGTCGCCGACGTGATCAACAAGGTGTTCTTCGGCCTGGTCTGCTACCAGGGCGTGAAGAGCCTCGGCGAGCGCGCCTGACATCACTTGATCGAAGATTGAATCTCGCCCCGCCCACCGCTGACCAGCTTTCCAGACCCTCCGGGTTTGGCGAGCCGGCAGCGGAGGCGGGGCGATTTCTTTCGAGCCCGCGTGCATGGCCCTGGACCGTGCTCGCCGCGGCCGCCGCGTTCGGCTGGCTGGACACGCAGCGAACCACCACGGCGGCCGCGTGGCCCTTCGTGATCGCCCTGCTGGCGTTCGGCATGCCGCACGGCGCGGCTGACTGGACCGTTGCAGCGAAGCTCGGCCACCGCGTCGGCTTCGTGGCCCGCGCCTCGGGCTTCTCGGGGGCCGCGAGTCTGGGATTGATCATGTGGCAACCAGGCGTCGCGGGCCTGCTGTTCCTGCTTCTGACGGTGTTCCACTTCGGCATGGCCGACGCGACGGCAGTCAGGGCCGATGGCGATGGCCCGATCGCGAGATGGGGCCTCGTGATCGCGCGCGGCCTGCTGCTGCTTGCGACGGCCTTCGCCGCACATCCGCAGGCGGCATGGGCGCCGTTCGCGCACATCGGCAGCGCGCTTTCCCCCTGGCACGCCGCAGCCTGGAAACCCGATCTGGATGTGCTGCGGTCGCTGGCCGCGATTGGTGTGGCATCCGGCGTGGTGCTGGCGGTGTGCAGCGCGATCGCGCGCATGCGTGCCGGCCACCCGCGCGCCGCTTCACTCGATCTTGTGGAACATGCATTGGTGGCCGGCATGGCCGCGTTGGCCGATCCGCTGTTCGCCGTTGGCTGCTTCTTCCTGGGCGTGCATGCGTTCCGGCACACGCGACGACTGGCTTGCACACGCGAGGTGCTGGAACCCCCCGCTGCACCAGGCACCCTGCTCCCTCGCATGCTTCGCGTGCACCTGATCAGCCTTCCGCTGATGTGGCCAACCGCGGCCTGCCTGGTGCCGCTGTGCTGGTTGCTGGGCGGCGTCGATCTGCAGACGCTTGCCGTGGCCAGCATCGCCTTCTACATGATCACCACGCTGCCACACCACCTGCTCGGACTGCGGCTGCCCCAGCCGGACATGCCGCCGGCAGCCTGAGACTCACGCCCGAATGTGGGTCGCGCCGCCGCAGTGCATGCGCAGCGGCTCCGGAATCTCCACGCTGCCGTCCTTCTGCTGGTGCATCTCGAGCAGCGGAATCAGCACGCGCGGGCTGGCGATGACCGTGTTGTTCAGCGCGTACGCGAACTGGGTCTTGCCCTCCGCGTCGCGGTAGCGCAGGTTCAGACGACGGCACTGGTAGTCGGCCAGGCGACTGGCGCTGTGCGTCTCGCCCCACTCGCCCACCGGACGGCCATCGGCGCCGTTGTCACCACGACCGGGCATCCAGCACTCGATGTCGATCATGTCCTCATTCTTCATGCCAAGGTCGCCCGTGCAGCACTGCAGCAGGCGGTACGGCAACTTGAGCGACTGCAGGATCATCTCCACGCTTTCCATCATGTGCTTGTGCCAGCCGCGGCTCTCCGCGTCGTCGGCCTTGCACACCACCACCTGCTCCACCTTGTCGAACTGATGGATGCGATACAGGCCAGCCGTGTCCTTGCCGCTGGCGCCCGCTTCGCGACGGAAGCAGGTGCTGGCTGTGCAGTACTTCCGGGGCAGATCGCCTTCCGACAGAATCTCGTCGGCGTGAAGGCCCATCAGGCCCACCTCGCCGGTGCCCGTCAGGAACAGGTCATGCCCGCTGCCGCGCTTCGATTCCTCGATGTGATAGGCCTGCTCGCGCCCGAACGGGAAGAAGCCGGTGCCCATCATGCACTCCTCGCGCACGATCACGGGCACGCTCATGGGCGTGAAGCCGCGCTTGTCGGCCATGAAGTCGAGCGCGTAGCGGATCACCGCCTGATGCAGACGCATGCCCATGCCCGTCAACACGTAGTGACGCGTGCCGGCCATCTTCACGCCGCGCTCGAAGTCGGCCAGCTTCAGGTCGCGCACCAGTTCCAGGTGCGTCTTGGGCTTGAAGCCACGCTGGCTCTCGAAACTCTTCGATGCATCGAAGCCAGCCGGGTTCCAGCGACGGAGCTCCGTGTTGTCCTCGGCGCCCTTGCCCTTGGGCACATCATTCGCGGGCGGCTGCGGCACGGTCATCAGCAGATCGCGCCAGGCGGGCTCCACCGTGGCCAGTTCCTGCTCCATGGTGGCCACATGAGCCTTCAGCGCGTGCGGCTTCTTCTCCAGTTCGGCAAGTTCCGCCTCCAGCGCGTCCTTCTCGGCGCCCTGCGCGGACTTCAGCTTGCCCTTGATCTGACCCATCTTGGGGCCCACTTCCTTGCTCAGGCGATTCTGCTCCGCCTTCTTCGCCTCCATCTCGGTCAAGATGGCGCGACGACGCTCATCGAGCGCGGTCAGGCGGTCGAAGTCGATGGCAACACCCTTGTCGGCGGCGCCGGCACGGAAACGCTTGGGGTCTTCGCGGAAGGCCTTCGGGTCGATCATGGAGCGGTGAGCATAACTGCCCACGCGCGATGTGCATGCGGGTCAGCGACCGCGTCGCGTGGTGCCTCGATAGCCGGGCCAGTTGTGACGCGAAGGCTGCGCCGCGGCAGGTGCCTCGGCCACCGCTGTGCCGCCACCAGCGGA
>RFQW01000034.1 GCA_009924765.1 Planctomycetota bacterium
GCGTACATGCCGCCGTGGCTTCGCACGAACAGGTCGGGGCGACCGGCCACGCCGTACAGGCGCGTGAAGTTGGTGGTCTCGTTGAGTTCCACGGGCATCTGCTTCAGCGAGGTGCTCATGGTGTTCATGTCCGCCACGCCCACCTCGACAGGCACCAGATCGCCCGGACGGGTGTCCTGCGCGCGCGCGAAGGCGGCGATCAGGAGCGTGGCGATGCAGGCGAGTCGACGCATGGGGGTTGCAGTGTAGATCGGCTCGCCGGGGGATCGGGCTGAACCCGCGTGGTGGCCGCGGCCAGCCATTGTTCGCCGGCGTCGGTGCGCACGCGCAGACCACGCGACGGGTCGCAGTGCAGCACCACCCCCTCCACAAGCCCTTGGGGTGTGTTGAAGCGCATGCGCAGGCCGGCGGTGCGATCCAGCGCGCCGTAGTCGGCCTCCAGCGAAGCGGATGTGGCCGACAGCGCCACGTCGAGGCGCTGCACGAGGGCCAGGAGCGTGTGCAGACGATCCTGCACGCCACCAATCATGTGCAGGCTTGCGGCGCGATCAGCCAGTTCACCCGCGAAGGCGCGCTGCCGCACATTCACGCCGATGCCGATCAGGGCTCGCGCTTCACGCGCCTCCACAAGCACGCCCGCCACCTTGCGCGGTGTGCTGCCAGGCCAGGCGCACAGCAGATCGTTGGGCCACTTCAGGCCAAGGCGCGCGGCCTCGTTCACCGGCACGCTGTCGCGCGCGGCCTGCGCCACGGCCACCGCGGCAGCCATCGCCAGACGCTCGGGATCCTGCCGCTGCACCACGAAGGTGACGGCGATGCCATCGTCGGCGGTGTCGGCCCACGCGTGGCCCAGGCGACCGCGACCCGCGGATTGTCGGCCCGCGGTGACCAATGAACCCACGGGCAACCCCCCCTCGTCGGCGGCATCCTGCGTGCTGGCGGTTTCGCGCAGCACGCGCACCTGACGAAAGTGCGTGGTGTCTGCGCACGCACGCTCGAGTGCATCAGGCCACACCTCGAGCGGGCGCTCGTTCACCGCGCGCCTCGCGCGATGTCCAGCCCGAAGTCGACCTGTGGCGCGGAGTGCGTGATGGCCCCGCTGCTGATGAAGTCGACGCCGCTGCGAGCCACCGCGCCCACGCTGCGCACATTGATGCCGCCGCTGGCTTCCAGCTGCAGCCACGGCGCGCGACGATCGCGCTGCGCCACCAGCCTGCGCATGACCGCAGGCGTCATGTTGTCGAGCAGCACCGCATCCACCACGCCGCGTGGCAGCGTGAGCAGCGCGCTGAACTGCGCCGCCGTGTCCACTTCCACCATCACGAAGGCCAGCGATGCATGTCGGCGCGCCCTGGAAACGGCCGCCACGATGGCCGCGGGCAGCTGCTTCGGCGAAAGGCCATCGAGATGATTGTCCTTCGCCAGAAACGCGTCGTACAGCCCGCCGCGATGCGACACGCCGCCACCGCACACGACCGCGTACTTCTCCAGCGCACGGAGGCCCGGCGTGGTCTTGCGCGTGTCGCGGATGCGTGCCGTGGTGCCGCGCGTGCCATCCACCATGCGCCGTGTGGCCGTGGCCACGCCACTCAGTTCAGCAGCGTGCGCTCCACCTTCAGGATGCCGCGCAGCGGGCCTTGCAGCGTGGCGATGGTGTCGCCGGCGCGGAACGACTGCCCATCACGCATCGCTGCGCGCACGCGCACCTTCGGCGCGACGAGGGCGATCAGGCGCTGCATCACGGGCACACCGCTCAGCGTGCCTGCGCCACGCGCGCGCACCACCGCGGTGGCCTGACGCGCAAGTGGAATCATCGCGTCGCTGGTGACATCGCCCACATCGCCAAGGTCCTCCACCAGGAACACCTTCAGCAGCGCATCGAGATGCGCGGGGTGCAGATGCGTGGCGAGTCGCGGTGCAGCGGCCTTGGTGCGCGTTGGCATGGCGCGAATGGTACGAGCCGCACGCGCCGCTACGCTTGCCGCCATGAGCATCTTCACGCGCATCATCGAAGGGCAGATCCCCTGCCACCGCCTGCTTGAAAATGATCTGGTGATCGCCTTCCTGGACGTGAACCCGCTGTGCCCCGGCCACGCGCTGGTGGTGCCCAAGGAGGCGAAGGTGCATCTGCATGAACTGAGCGAGGCCAGCGCCGCGGCGCTTGGTGCGGCACTGCCGCGCGTGGCCGCAGCCATCCTGGCCGAGACCGGCACCACGGCCTACAACGTGCTGCAGAACAACGGCGCGCTGGCGCACCAGGCCGTGATGCACGTGCACTTCCACATCATTCCGAAGTACGCGGATGGTCGCGGCCTTGGCATCGGATGGAACGCCGCACCGATCGATCATGCCGCGGGTGCGGCATTGGCCGGCAAGGTGGCTGCGCGACTGCGCGGCTGATTCAACTCACGGAAACACGCCGCGCAGCAGGTGCACGCGACTGATCTGCTCCAGTGCCGAGCAGATGGCCGCCGTGCGAAGATCGCTCTCGAAGCGATGACGCGCCAGGCGCACGCGGCGCGCGGCATCGGTCATCTGCTGGCCGAGTCGCTCCTCCATCTCGGTGGCGGTGATCTGCCGCGAACTCTTGTTCAGCGTCCACTCGAGGTAGCTGGCCACCAGGCCGCCGGCGTTGCACAGCAGGCTTGGCAACACCTCCACGCCGCGCTGCAGCAGCACCTCGTCGCCCTCGGGCGTGGTGGGCAGACTGGCCGCCTCGGCCACCACCTTGGCGCGGATCATGGCCGCGCTGTCGGCATCGATCATGCCCTCAAGCGCCGCGGGAATGAACAGGTCGACCGGTGCCTGCAGGAACGCGTCGCGATCGCAGGCGTGCGACTGCGAGAAGCCGCGCACGCCGCCGTTCATGTGCACATGCTCGGCGAGTTCGCGCGCATCCAGGCCGCGATCGTTGCGAACCACGCCGCTGTCGTCCATCACGGCCACCAGCGTTGCGCCGCGCTCCTCCAGGATGCGCGCCGTCCAGCTGCCCACCTTGCCGAAACCGAGCAGGCTGAAGCGCAGTCCCTTCAGCGTCATGCCGAAGTCGGGCAGCATCTCCTCCAGCACCAGCGCCATGCCCATGGCGCTTGCGCGATCGCGGCCGGGCACTCCACCCAGTTCGATGGGCTTGCCGGTGACGGCGCGCGTGGTGTCCTGTCGGCCATGCTCGGGCGTGGTCTGCGCGAAGGTGTCCACGAACCACGCCATGGTCTGCGAGTCGGTGCCCACGCCGGGGCCCGGAATGTCGTAGTCGGGACCGATCTGGTTGCTGATGGCGCTGCAGAAACGGCGCGTGACGCGCATCTGCTCGTCGCGGGTGAGTTCGCGCGGATTGCAGCGTACGCCGCCCTTGGCGCCGCCGAAGGGCAAGCGCATCAGACTGCACTTCAGGCTCATGATCATGGCCAGGCCCTTCATCTGGTCCAGCGTGGCGTGCGGATGGAACCGCAGGCCGCCCTTGTAGGGCCCAAGCGCGTTGTTGTGCTGCACGCGGAAGCCCGTGAACATGCGGTGCCGACCGTCATCCATCAGCACCGGGAAGTGCACCACGATCTCGTTCTTGGGCTGCGCGAACATGAGCTGGTGCTCGCGGCGCATGCCCACCAGCGGCGCCGCCGACAGCACCTGCTGCAGCACCTGATGGAAGGTGCTGCCCTGCTCCGGCACGATCTCCAGCTCTTCAAGCAGGCGCGCCGGCGTGTCCGTGATGCCGATTGGATCAGCGGAGACGGTCTCGAGCGATGGATCGTTGCGGTGTCTGGTCATGGCATTCCTTGAGGATGAGGGGATGTATTCGGGCCCCGCCGCCATGCGGCTGCGCAATATGTGCAATGCGGCAACGCAAACCTTCGCGCATTCACCGTGTTATTGGTCAATACCCGGGTCTGACCGGGGGCTCAGCGCGTGAAGCGAACACGACCCCAGTGCTCGGGACGATGCATGTCCACCGCCCACTGCGGCGTCCACACCCAGTTGTCTTCCTTGGCGCCGGGCTCCTTGGCGTAGCCATCGGAGGTCTTCACCAGCGGCCACTGCACGCGGCTGAAATTCATGCGCCACGTGTCACCCAGACCGGGAGGCGAACCAAGACGCGCCTCTTCGGCCGAACCCTTGGGCGCCTCGGCGGGCGGGACCAGGCTGGCCCACGGGATCGCGATCTCCACGCTCCAGCCGCGATCGGCGTCGCCCGACACGTTCAGCGTGCCCTGCACATCCACGCCACCGTCGATGCCCGTGCAGTTCCAGCCGTGCAGCGCAGGTCCGCCCTCGCGATAGGCCTTGTGCAGGTACAGATCGAAGATGGTGCCCTTCGCGTTCATCTCGATCTCGTAGTAGCCGGCGCCATCGCCATCGGGATCGATGAACACCTCGAAGTCGTTCTCGTGGAACACCACCATGTCGTGCTTGTCGTAGGTGGCCCACACGTCCGTCTCGGCCAGCTGCGCACCGATGTACAGGTTGGTGTCGTCCCACAGCATCTTCATCCAGGTGTGCTGACGCGGTGCGGGCTTGGCCGGACCCTCGATGTCCACGAACGGCTCGCTCCACGGCGCGTGCGACCACACCTCGTCATCGAGCACGCCATCGAGCGTCGGCGCCTTGCGCGTGTAGCGACACACGTATTCGCGCTGCGTGCCGGGCATGGGCTCATGAGGCCACGGTCCATACGCGTCGCGCTGGCAGGCCTGCAGCAGGAAGGCGGCCGCAAGCGCGACCATGCATCGCCGATCACTCACGGCGCGAACTCCACGACGCCCCAGCCGCGGGGTTCGGTCGGATCGGCAGGCGGCTGCCACGCCGCACGCTCCATGGCCATCGGTTCTGGCGCGGCGTTGTCGGCTTCGGCCAGCGGTCGCCAGGTGGTTCGACCCATGTCCACATGCCACACCGCGCCGGCCTTGGGTGCCTCACCTGCGCTCGCATCCAGTCTGGGGCCTCGGCCAGCGGGCGCAAGCGTGCTCCAAGGCAGCGCGAAGCTGGCGGTCCATCGCATCGTGGCACCGTCCGCGGACTTCTGCACCGATGTGCGCAGGCCCTTGGCATCCCACTTCTGGTAGCCCGCGCGCGACGCATCATCGGCATCGAACCATGCATCCACGATGGTGCCCATGCCCACCAGTTCGATCTGGTAGCCGCCCACCTGCGGATCGTCCGCCACCATCAGTTCAACGTCGTGGCGAACGGGCGGCACGCCGGGCTGCGGCGCGACCTGCGGCTCCAGCAGTTCGACCGCGCAGTACAGATAGCTGTCGTCCCACAGCAGCTTGGCGCGCGTGCGCACGGAACCGGCAGGCCCGCGTCGGCGCACCACCACGAAGTCCTCGGTCCACGCGGCCTTGCTCCACGCGCCGTCGTCGAAGGTGCCCTCGAGCGCGGGCGGTTCGCTCGCGCGCTCGCATCGATAGCTTCGTGGCGCCGCGACCGGCACTTCCTGGGCCTGCGACACGATGGCGGGGTCGCCCGGGCTGGCCTGCGTGAAATCGGGCTTGCCCATGCGGCAGCCAGCGACCGCTGCAAGGGCCGCCGCAAGCGTGATCACACGCACCGGGATGCGCTGGTGGGCGCGCATCGAAGCAGGCTAGCGGGATCGGCCGAAAAGCCCAAGTCGAAAACGCATCGAGCCCCCGCATGCATGCGAGGGCTCGATGGATGTCTGTGGATGTGAAGCGGAAACTCAGCGCTTCGACTTCGCGGCCTTCTTCAGGCGATCGGCCTCCAGCACCGCCGCGCGCGCCGCCGCCAGTCGCGCCACCGGCACGCGGAACGGCGAGCAGCTGACGTACTGCAGACCCACGTCGTGGAAGAAGCCCACGCTGGTGGGATCGCCGCCGTGCTCGCCGCAGATGCCGAGCTTGATGTCGGGGCGCGCGGCGCGGCCGCGTTCCACCGCCATGCGAACCAGCTCACCCACGCCGCCCACATCGATGGTGGCGAAGGGGTTGTCCTTGGCGATCTCCAGTTCGGCGTAGCGAGGCAGGAAGCTGCCGCTGTCGTCGCGGCTCATGCCCAGGCAGGTCTGCGTGAGATCGTTGGTGCCGAAGCTGAAGAACTCCGCCGTCTTGGCGATGGTTCCGGCGTTGATGGCGCCGCGCGGGATCTCGATCATGGTGCCCACCATGTACGGGAAGCGCTGCTTGCTGGCGGCCTGCACCTCGCGGGCCACGCGATGCACCACTTCCACCTGCAGCTCGAGCTCGCGATCGAAGCCCACCAGCGGGATCATGATCTCGGGCTTCACCTTGATGCCCTCGGCCTGCACCACCGCCGCGGCCTGCAGGATGGCGCGCGCCTGCATCTCGCTGATCTCGGGGTACACGATGCCCAGACGGCATCCGCGGAATCCAAGCATGGGATTGAACTCGTGCAGCTCGCGCACGCGGGCCGCGATGGTCTCCACGGGCACGCGCAGCTTGGTGGCCAGCGCCTGCTGCGCCGACGCGTCGTGCGGCAGGAACTCGTGCAGCGGCGGATCCAGCAGGCGGATGCATGCCGGACGGCCTTCGAGCGAACGGAAGATGCCCTCGAAGTCGCCCTGCTGGAAGGGCAGCAGCCGATCCAGCGCGGCGCGACGGGCGCCCTCGTCCTTGGCCAGGATCATCTCGCGCATCACGTCGATGCGGTCACCCTCGAAGAACATGTGCTCGGTGCGGCACAGGCCGATGCCCTCGGCGCCGAAGGCGATGGCGTTGCGCGTCTGCTCGGGCGTGTCGGCGTTGGTGCGCAGGCCCAGGCGACGGTACTGGTCGGCCAGCTTCATCACGAAGCTGTAGTACTTGAACACGCTGCTCTCGCTCGGCTGCATGGTGCCCGCGATCAGCACCTGCTTCAGTTCGCTGTCGGCCGTGTCGATGGCGCCGGCGAACACCTCGCCGGTGGTGCCGTCGATCGACACCGGGTCGCCTTCCTTCACGGTCATGCCGCGGCAGCTCATGGTGCAGGTGTGGTAGTCGACCGCCAGCTCGCCGGCGCCCACCACGCACACCTTGCCCATCTGACGCGCCACCAGCGCGGCGTGGCTGCTCACGCCACCGCGCGCGGTCAGGATGCCCTCCGCGGCGATCATGCCGCGCAGGTCCTCGGGGCTGGTCTCCAGTCGCACCAGCACCACGCGGTGACCGGCCTTCACCAGTTCCTCGGCCTTGGCCGCGCTGAACACGGCCATGCCGCTGGCCGCGCCGGGGCCTGCGGGCAGACCCTTGGTCAGCATGCGGCCGGCATCGCGCGCCGCCTGGTGCGCCTTGCGGTCGAACACCGGCTGCAGCAGCTGGTTCATCGCCTCGGGATCGGCGCTGCGGATGGCGTGCTCGGGCTTCATCAGCTTCTGCTTCACCATGTCGTGCGCGATGCGCACATAGGCCAGCGCGGTGCGCTTGCCGTTGCGGGTCTGCAGCATCCACAGCTTCTTGCGCTCGATGGTGAACTCGAAGTCCTGCACGTCGCCGAACTTCTTCTCCAGCGTGGCGCGCACCTTCTCCAGCTGCTTGTAGATGCCCGACATCATCGGGTCCTTGGCCATCTGCGCCACCGGCAGCGGCGTGCGGGTGCCGGCCACCACGTCCTCGCCCTGCGCGTTGATCAGGTACTCGCCGTAGAACACGTTCTCGCCCGTGGCGGGGTCGCGCGTGAAGGCCACGCCGGTGCCGCTGTCATCGCCCATGTTGCCGAACACCATGGCCTGCACGTTCACCGCGGTGCCCCACGCCTCGGGAATGCGGTACTTGGCGCGGTAGATGATCGCGCGCTCGTTCATCCAGCTGCTGAACACGGCACCCACCGCGCCCTTCAGCTGCTCCATCGGATCGCTGGGGAAACGCTTGCCGGTGCGCTCCTTGATGAGCGCCTTGAAGCGCTTCACCAGTTCGCGCAGGTGCGCCTCGGTCAGCTGCGTGTCCTCGGTCACGCCCACCTCGTGCTTCAGGCCATCCATCACGCTGTCGAAGGGCTCGTGCTCGTTCTCGTGGCGCTTCTGCACGCCCATCACCACGTCGCCGTACATCTGCACGAAGCGGCGGTAGCAGTCCCACGCGAAGCGCGGGTTCCTGGTGCTGCGCGCCTGCGCCTCCACGGTCTCGTCGTTCAGGCCCAGATTCAGGATGGTGTCCATCATGCCGGGCATGCTGTCGCGCGCGCCCGAGCGCACCGACACCAGCAGCGGATCGCGCTTGCTGCCGAACTTCTTGCCCACCGCACGCTCCAGCTTGGCCACCTGCGCCTTCACTTCCTTGTCCAGCTGCGCCGGCAGCTTCTTGCCGTTGGCGTAGTACAGGTTGCACACATCGGTGGTGATGGTGAAGCCCGGAGGCACCGGCAGTCCGTAGTTGCACATCTTGGCCAGGTTGGCGCCCTTGCCGCCGAGCAGCGACTTGTTGTCGCCGTCGCCCTCGGTGCCCTTGGCGCCGAAGAAGAACACCATCTTCGATGGCACCTTCACCTTGGCGGTCTTGGTGGTGCGGGCGGAACGCTTCTTCGATCGTGGTGCGGTGGCAAGCGACATCGGCTGCTCTTTCCTTGTTGAGGCCCGGTTGGGGCGTTGCGAGTGCGGGTGCCTGCGCGCGTGGCGCTGCAGGGCGGAGAGCGAGGATAGTGATTCTGAATCACGCCGAAAAAGCGGCGGGATCGTCGGGCTGCGCCGTAGCATGCGGCCATGCCGTCCCACGCCCTTTCGTGGCGCCTGACACCGCTCGAAGCCATGGCCCGCTGGCCGGCTTCGGTGCCATTGGGGGCGCTGGTGTCGGGCGACGATTCGCCGTGGAGTCGCTGGAGCGTGCTGGCCGTTCCCGGTGCGTGGCAGTCGCTGCCCGCGGGCGTCACGCGCACCGCATGCATCGACTGGCTGCGGCAGCGCACGCAAGGCGCCCGCGACGGCGACACGCCCTTCGATGGCGCATGGCTGCTGCAGCTTGGCTACGAACTGGGCGCGTCACTGGAGCCCGCCACCAACGCGGCGGCTCGCGGCAACGATGCGTGGCCACTGGCGCAGGCCGCCCCGGTGCGTGTGGCTGCGGTGCACGATGCACAGACCGGTACCTGGATGCGCGTCGGGAACGCGCCCGACGCATGGCCAGCGATCGAGGCCGCGATGGCTCGGCCCGCGCATGCAGGCTCCTTCGCGCTGGACACCCTGCAGGCCTCCAGCACCGACGATGACTATGCCTCGCTGGTCACCCGCACGCGCGAATACATCCGCGCGGGCGACCTGTTCCAGGCCAACGTGGCACGCCTGTGGGAAGGCGACGGCCACGGCGATGCGCGCGCATTCGCGCTGGCGGCGCTGGGCCACAGCCATGCGCGCTACGGAGCGTGGCTGGAAACGCCCGCCGGCTGCGTGGCGAGCATGAGCCCGGAACTCTTCCTGCACGCCGAGCGCGATGGCAGCGTGATCACACGGCCCATCAAGGGCACGCGCCCCGCCGATGCCGACACGAACGAGTTCATGCACAGCACCAAGGACGCGGCCGAGCTGCACATGATCGTGGACCTGATGCGCAACGATCTGTCGCGCGCCTGCGAACCCGGCAGCGTGCGCGTGCTCGAGGCGCGCGCCGCCGAACCGCACGCCACCGTGCTGCACGGCGTGGCGCAGATCCATGGCACGCTGCGCCGCGACCGCGATCTGGCCGACCTGATCGCCGCCACCTTCCCGCCGGGATCGATCACCGGTGCGCCCAAGGTGCGTGCCATGCAGGTGATCCGCGAGCTGGAGGGCTTCGACCGCGGGCCGTTCTACGGCGCCATCGGACTGCTTGGAGGCGACGGATCCCTGTCGCTCAACGTGGCCATCCGCACCGCCACGCTGCAACGGCAGGGCACCGCGTGGCGCGTGCGCTACGCCGCCGGCTGCGGCATCGTGAGCGATTCCGATCCAGCCGAGGAAGTGCGCGAGACGCACGCCAAGGCCGCGGTGCTGCACCGCGCCGCCGATGCGCTGCGATCAGCGACCGCCCTGACCCGGTGAGCCGTGCGCGGCGCCGCCGCTGGCGCCCGAACTCCAGCGACCGAAGTCGATGAAGCCGCGCTCCACATCCACGGAGAGCAGTTCCACATGGATCTGGTC
>RFQW01000331.1 GCA_009924765.1 Planctomycetota bacterium
CGCCTTCTGCACGCCCGGCACGCGCATGAGCTGGATGTCGACGTTGCTGACGCACTTGGGGCAGCTCATGCCAAGCACGTGCACCTTCACGGGCGAGGTGGTGACGACGGTGTTGTCCTTCAGCAGCAATTCGGCCTCGGGGCTTCGTGGATACAGGCAGTATTCGCAGGCGGTGAGCAGGCCGGTGCCAAGCAGGGCGGCCATCAGCGTGATGGTTCGGAGTGTCATGTTGTGTGTCCTTGTGGTTGAAAGTTCGAGTGGGGGGTGCGCGGACGAACGCCGCGGCACCGGCGCGCAGCAATCACGTGCGTGCGCGCGTCGTGCCAAAATGTGACAGCACGGAACTCGAACTAGTGCCGCAGACAGCAGGCGCGCAGCAGGATGGCGCGACCTTCGCGGGGGCTGGTGATGGCCGCGTGCGCGACGCGCAAGGGCTCGATGGTTCGCTCGGCATGCAGGCTTATCGCCGGCACGGGCGATGTGTGAAGCGCCAGTTCCAGCGACAGGCGCGAGACATCCACCGTGGCTGGCGCCTCATCTCGCGGTGCGGCCGGGGCATCATCCATCTCGCATTCGCAGGGCGACTGGGTGTCGCAGCAGCAGCGCTCGGCGCAGCATCCCTGCACGGCCTTGGCTGGCGCTGCCGCGTGACATGTCGACGCCGCAGCCCACGGCCACAGCAGGGCCATGATCAGCGACAGGATGATCGTGCGATGCGCCACGGACATGATCATGGGCCGCTTCGGCGTGCTTGGCAAGTCTGTTCGTGGAAGTCCGTACACTTTTCCCGATGCCTCACGCGATGAAAGCCATGCAGAACGCCGAACCAGGCGTTCCAGATCAGGTGGCCCTGTCGGGAACGCCGCTGTTTCCGGTGCGGCTGGGCGGCGATCAGCCCGTGATTTGGTGCAAGGCGGAGTACCTGCACCCATCCGGCAGCACCAAGGACCGGATCGCGGCCCACATCCTTGGTTCGGCGTGGCGCAAGGGTGTGTTGAAGCCAGGCGATGAAGTGGTGGAAGCCAGCAGCGGTTCCACCAGCATCGCCATGAGCATGGTGTGCGCGCGCCTTGGACTGCGCTTCCGCGCCTTCATGCCGGAAGGGGTGAGTCGCGAGCGTTCGTTGATGATCCGCGCCTACGGCGGGGCGGTGGAGTTGACGCCGCGCGAGCAGGGCATCGTTGGATCGCTGCAGGCATGTCGCGCGTGGGCGAAGGCCAATGGCTCGTTCGAGCCGCGTCAGTTCGAGAACATGGAGAACGCGCAGGCGCATCGCCTGGGCACCGCGGCCGAGATCGTGCGTCAGGTGCCGGGCGGTGTGGTGCACGCCTATGTGTCGGGCATCGGCACGGGCGGCACGCTGGTGGGCATGCGGCTTGGGTTCGAGGATGCTGGGCAGCACCCGAAGGCATTCGCGGCGCGGCCCATCGCCGGCAGCAGCGGCGTGTGCTGCGACTGCTTCGTGGGCGCCGAGCAGTGCAACTTCTCGGCGGCCATCCCGGGCGTGCTCGACGGCATGAGCCACCTGTACCGGCCTCAGGATTTCCGCGACGTGGAAGTGATCGAGATCTCCGACGAGGTGGCCATGCACACCTCGCGCAGCCTGATCCGCGAGGGTCATCCGGTGGGCCCGAGCAGCGGCCTGAACTACGCCGCCGCCCTGCAGGCCGCCGAGCGTCTGCCGGCCGATGCGGTGGTGGTGACGGTGCTGTGCGACCGCATGGAGCGCTACTTCAGCACCGATCTGTTCACCAAATGGTCCGAGGCGATTGGCTAGACTGTCGCGATGAGCCATTCGCACCAGCGTCACGACCGTCCGGCCCCTCGCAAGATGGGATTCAAGCACGCCATCAAGCTGTTCCTGCTGAACGCGGTGCTGTTCGGCGCGTGCGCGGCCTTTGCCGGCGTGATCATCGGCGACTACCTGCCCACCGAGGCGCAGGGCAAGGTGATCCTGGGCTTTCTGGTGGGTCCGCTGGTGCTGGCCGTGATCAGCACCATCGCGCACATGAAGGCGCATCAGTGGACCAGCGCCGACGACATGGCGGAGCGCTTCGTGCATCCGCACCAGACGCACATGAAGGGCGACGCCTGAGCCGGCGATGAACCTTTCGCGCAGGGCACTGCTGTCGTCGATCGGATTCGGGGTGATGTCGGCCTGCGCAGGCGCGCAGACGCCGCCGGTTGCCAAGCCGGTCGAGACGCCGGAGGAACTTGGCGCACGGAAGCAGCGATTGGCTGCGCCGAATCCGATGGGCGTGACGCAGGCATCCTTCCGCCGCGCGTTCGCGGATGGCATGAAGCCTGCCGCGTTCCCGGCGATGGTGCAGCAGAAGGTCGGCGTGTCGCGCGTGTCGTGGTGCGCTTCGCTGCTTGGCGCGGCAAGCACCGAGGCGTTGTCGCCGGTGCGTGCGGCCAGTGATGATGCCGGCCTGAAGAGCGTGCTGCTGGATCCCGAGATCGGACCTGGCCTGGCCAGTCCCGATGTTGGCGCGCGCAAGGCGGCGCTGGAGCGGCTGAAGCCGTGGATCGAGGGTGCGCGCAAGCTCTCGTGCATCGGCGTGTCGCTCGACCTGCGTGGCGAGGGCGACTACGACGTGCAGTTGCCGCAGGCCGTTGCCGGCGTGCGCGAATGCATGCCGCTGCTGAAGGACGCTGGCCTGCAGGGCGTGGTGAAGTGCCTCGGCGGTCTGACCAGCAACGGACAGTTTCTGGCCGCGCTGATGAACCAGCTGCAGGACGCGATGATCCGGCTGGA
>RFQW01000332.1 GCA_009924765.1 Planctomycetota bacterium
ATCCGACTTCGCATCCAGCTTGCCCTGCGCGGGTCGCACCGTCTGGTCGCGCAGCGTGGTCCACTGATCCACGCACGCGTCGAACGCGCGCTCCATGGCCACGCGCTGCGGGTCGGACGGCTTCACATCGGTGATCCACTTCTGCAGGTCCTTGGTGCGAAGCGGCGTGGGCAGGTCGATCGGGCCCGTGGTGTCGGCGAAGGCGCTCAGCCCGCAGGCCAGCGCGCAGGCGAAACACGTGACAATCGTGGACCGGAAGGTGCGGTGTGGGGTTCGCATGCCCATGTTGTACCGCCAGCGCCCCCTTGGTTTCCGCGGTCGCAGTCTGGCGGCACGCCGTGTCACGCGGCGGTCACGGCGCCAACACGCCTGCACTGGTCGCCTGCGCGGACGTGAGTTGCGCGCGCAGCGTGCGCATGAGCTGCGCAGCGAGTTCGCTGCGGTCGTACGCGTTGTCGTCGAAGGCGCGTTCGATGCGGGCGTAGGCGTTCCGCAATCGCACCTGGTTTGCCACATCGCCCGACTTCTCCCCCTGATGCATCGCCGTGAAGGCGGGCCCCGTGGCATCCACGATGGTGGCGCCGCGGTCCGCCAGCGCCTCGGAGCGGATGCGGAACGCCTCGCCCGCGTCGGCGATCGCCGTGATCTGCGCGGTGGTCAGGCCGGGCAACGACATGACGCGATCCAGCACGCGATCGGTGCGGTCCAGGTCGCGGAACACCTCGGGGTACGCGTCGCGACGCACCGCGCGACGCAGCGGATCGCCGGCGGGGCCATCCAGGTGCGAGGCCATCGTCTCCAGCTCGTCCTTCGTCTCGCGGGCGGAACGCTTGGCGATCGCGTTCATCTTCTCCACGGTGTCCTGCATGAAGCGGTCGTACTTCTCCTTCCATTCCGGGCCGGGCATGTCGCCGCCCTGCTTGTACATGACGAACACCTCGCGCACGGTGTGGTCGGCGAGATCGGTCATCTCCTGCAGTTCGGCGATGCGACGCTGCCGACTGCCGGCCAGATCGGCCGCGATGCGCGGACGCACGTCGGGCGCCAGCCGATCGACGGCGGCATCGATGTCGACCACGGTGTTGTTGCCGAGGTATGCCAGCATGGCGCGCGCGGTGATGGCACCGTCCAGCATGCGATCGATCGAACGCCGCGCCCGCAGTTCCGCAAGCGTGTCGCGCGACAAGTCGGGCAGGGCGGCCGCGACCGAGTCGAACCAGCGCTCCTCCAGCGCGCGCAGCGCCTCGCGATGCTCGCGCACATGGTCCAGGTCGGCGAGCGCCTGGTCAGGGCCGCCGTGACCGAACGCGCCCTTCAGGCCCTTCTCGGCCTGCAGCGCATCCGTGGCCTCGAGCAGGTCGTTCGCGAGCGCATCCCAGGTTGCGCGCTGGGCATCGTTCAATCCAAGCGCGTCGCGCATGCGATCGACGCGCACGCGACCGATGCCGCGGGTTGACACGACGGGCATGCCATTGCCGCCGCTCTTCGCGTTGTCGCCGTCGTTGGAGGCGTTGTGCGCCGCAAGGCGACGAGCGCGCACGGCGGTTGGCAACTCCGCGTCGCCGCTCATCGCGGCGATGTCGGCGAACTCGCTTCCCTTGCCGTCGAAGTTGGGATGCGCCTTGGCGACCTGCCGCTCGAAGTCGTCGATGCGCACGCCCTTGCCGATCTCGGCGAGCGAGTCGGTGTCGAGCTGGTCGAGCGACTTGATCAGCGCGATCTTGCGCGCTTTGGCCTGATCGTCGAGCGAATCACCGACCCATCCCGGGTCGAGCAGCAGCTGGTCCTCGATCGCCCTGCGTGCGGCGATCCACTTCTGCACGCGCTTGCGCGTCACGTCGTCGCATCGATCGCCCAGCACCTCGAAGGCGACGCCATGCAGGCAGGCCGCGTTCCCTGCGTCGATGTGAATCATCACCATGCGCTGGCGGTCGAGCCAGTCCGCGCCGATCGCCGGCGGCATGATGGCTGCCAGATCGTCGAACGCCTTCAGGCGAAGGGCGGTCAGCTTGCGTGCATCCTCGCAGCGCACCGCGGATTGATCACTCTCGCGCATCGCCTCGTTCGCCACGCGCTTGAGCAGCGGCAGGCTGTCGCGTCGCAGTTGGGCCACGCGATCGTCGAAGGCCCTCGCGGCCGCCTCGTCGAGACCGGCGGGCATGGCGCGCAGTCGGTGCAGCATGCCGGCCGTTCCACCCAGACCATTGGTGCGGATCATCGCCGCAGCCAGCGCCGTGGCGGCATCGCCCTGTTCGCGCTCGATCGCCTGCAGCTGTTCGGGCATCCGCGAGCCCGCACGCAGCGCCGCGAAGAACGCGTCGTCGAGCTGCGACAGCCGCGCGTACGCCTGTCGAATGCGCGGCTGCAGGGCCGCAAGGCGCTGCGCGTCATCGGCGGGAATGTTGTTGCCCCAGGTCAGCCACAGCGGCTCGAAGACTTCCACCTCGTTGCGAAGCGGTCGCAGCGTGCCGTCGCGCAGTCGCTGCCAGCCCTCCACATAGGCGTCGAACGCGGCGTTGATCGCCGGTCGCTCGGCGTCGGGCAGTGCGGCCGCCTTCACGATGCGCTCGAGATCGGCGCTGGTGAGCGGCGCGGGCGTGTACAGGCGCTTGATGGTGCCGCCCTGCACCCACGCGGCGCATGCCAGCGAGAGCAGCAGGGCGATCAGGCGCGAAGGTCCCGGGGCGACGGCGTGAGCGGAGCGCATGCGGTCAGACTATGTCGCCGGACCGCGCAACCGCAACCACCGCT
>RFQW01000333.1 GCA_009924765.1 Planctomycetota bacterium
CTTCAGGGGAACTCCCGCCCGCCTCCTTCGCTCGTCGCGCGACCTGGGTCGCGCTGGCCGGGCTGTGGGTCTTCCTGTTCATGGCGCTGGCCACCTTCAGCAGCGCCGACTGGCCCAGCCACACCGTGGCCGTGCACGCCAACCCCGCCTCGAACCTGATGGGTCGTCTGGGCGCCGGCATCGCCTACTGGACCTATCTCAGCATGGGCTTTGGCGTGTGGCTGCCCATGATCGCCTCGGCCGTGGCGCTTGCCGCCACCGCCAGTGGCCGCGAAGTGTCGCATCCCGCCATCCGCACCTTCGGCGCCGTGGTGATGATGCTCGCCCTCAGTTCGCTGCACGCCACATGGTTCGGCAACTGGGGCGTGCTGGCAGGCGCCGAGGCTGGATTGGTTCCGCAGTGGATCTCCAACCAGCTGCTCATGCACTTCAGCCCGACGCTGGCAAGCCTGGTGCTGATGATCTCGCTCTCGCTGGGCGCCATCATCTGCATGGATGAGGTGGTGTTCGCGCTGCCGCGCCACATCATGCGCGCCTGGAACGCCACGCAGCCCGTTCGCGCCTACGACTGGAAGGGCCTGATCGCCAAGATGCGCGTGCGTCCGCAGCTGTTCCAGCCCAAGCCTGCGCTGGCCGGTGTGCCCGCCGCGCGTCCTGCCAAGGGCAATGCCGCCGTGGCCGTGCTGGAGCAGGACGAACTCGAGGAAGTGGCCGAAGCCGAAGAGGAAATCGAGGCGATCGCCGAGGAAGAGGTGGAGGAAGAGCCCGCGCCGGTGAAGAACCGCCGCAAGGCCGCCGTGAAGGAAGTGGTCGAGGACGCCGAGGAACTCGAGGAAGAAGAGATCGAGGCGGAAGAGGAGGAAGAAGTCGAGGAAGCTCAGGAAGTCTCCAAGACCGCATCCGCCCCCGAACCCGAGCCCGTCGTGCAGGCCAAGGCCCAGCTCTCGGAAGAGGAACTCAAGGCGAAGATCGCCAAGCTGCCGCTGCGCATGGCCACCGCGCAGAAGGTGGTCGCACGCGACGAGGACATTCCGCGCGAGGTCGACTACACCGGCTACCAGTTCCCTGGCCTCGACATGCTCGAGGATCCCGAAGGCAACTGGTCGGAGCATGTGGAAGCGCACGTGCGCGATCAGGCCCAGACGCTGGAGCAGACCCTGCGCACCTTCGCCATCGACGGCGAGGTGGTGGGCATCGAGACCGGCCCGGTGGTCACGCTGTACTCCGTTGAACTCGCACCCGGCACCCGCGTGGCGCGCCTGCAGACCATCGCCACCGACATCGCGCGCAGCCTGAAGGCGGAGAACATCCGCATCATCCCCAACATTCCCGGCCGCACCGCCGTGGGCATCGAGGTGCCCAACCAGAAGAAGGAGAAGGTGCGCCTGAAGGAGCTCATGAGCGGCGGCCAGGCGCAGGGCATGACGCTGCCCATGTTCCTGGGCAAGGACAGCTCCGGCGAGCCGCTGGTGCTGGATCTGGCCAAGATGCCCCACATGCTGATCGCCGGCACCACCGGCAGCGGCAAGAGCGTGTGCATGAACACCATCATCATGGGCTGGCTCTACACCAAGCGCCCCGATGAACTGAAGCTGTGCCTGGTCGATCCCAAGATGGTCGAGATGAGCCAGTTCAGCGACATTCCGCACCTGATGTGCCCCGTGGTCACCGAGATGGCCAAGGCCGCCGGCATCCTGGAATGGGCCGTCGACAAGATGGAGGAGCGCTACGAGCAGCTGAAGAAGGCCGGCGTGCAGAACATCTCCTCCTACAACGCGCTCGGCGAGCAGGAGCTGTACGAGCGCCTGAAGCCCGAGACCGACCTGGAGAAGGCGCGCATCCCCAAGAAGCTGCCCTACATGGTGTTCGTCATCGACGAGCTGGCCGACCTGATGATGACCAACAAGGAAGTGGAGCAGGCCATCGTGCGCATCGCCCAGAAGGCGCGCGCGGTGGGCATCCACCTGGTGCTCGCCACGCAGCGCCCCGAGGCGAACGTGGTCACCGGTCTCATCAAGAGCAACATGCCCTGCCGCTGCAGCTTCAAGGTGAACAGCGGCATGGACAGCCGCATCGTGCTCGATCAGAAGGGCGCCGAACTGTTGCTTGGCCACGGCGACATGCTGGTGGTCACGCCCAGCAGCAGCACCCCGCGCCGCGCGCAGGGCACGCTGGTCACCGACGGCGAAACGCGCAAGGTTGCGCGCTTCCTGAAGGATGTGGCCGAACCCAGCTTCGAGCGTCAGCTGATCGCGATCCGCGGCACCAAGGCCGCCGGTGGCGAGGAGTCCGACGGTGGCTGCGCGGCCACCGACGGCGGCGAGCGCGATCCGATGTTCGACAAGGCCGTGGAGATCATGATCGAGTCGGGCCGCGGCAGCGTGAGTCTGCTGCAGCGTCGCCTGGCCATCGGCTATGGCCGCGCCAGTCGCCTGGTGGACCAGATGGGCCAGGCCGGCATCCTGAGCGATCACAAGGGCAGCGTGGCCCGCGAAGTGCTGATCAGCCTCGACGACTGGAAGCGCATGCAGAGCATGGTGGAGAGCGACGCGGCAGGCGGCAGCGCCGAGGAACTGCGCTACGAGCAGGAAGACGACGCCTCGGTGCCCGACGAGTTCGAGGGCGAGTACCGCAACTGATCGCGGCGCATCCGCGTCAACGCAGGTAGATTCGCGACACCATGAAGTTCCTGCTCATCGACCAGGTGCTCAGTCGGACCGACACCAGCCTGACCGCCAT
>RFQW01000334.1 GCA_009924765.1 Planctomycetota bacterium
CCCTTCGACACGAACAGCCACTGGCGACCGCGGCATGCGAAGCCGTCGGTGACCTCGGACTTGGTTCGAACGGTGCTATCCTCCATGTCGATGCCATAGCCGCTTGTCGAGTCGGCGGCGGCCGTGGGACTGCCAGCCTTCAGAAGATCACGCGCGTTCTTCATCTCGCCGCGCGTCGCGGGCCTGCCGCACGGATACGCGCGGATCGTCTCGCCCCAGGGATCGACCAGGTTCCAGTTGGCCTTGATGGTGAGCGCGTTGCCCTGCGGGTCCTTGGCGCTGTAGGTCTTGGGCGTATCGAGCTTCTTCAGCATGTCCGGCGACATGCGCGACAGGAAGTCGCGGCTGCGCTGGTTGCCCTGCAGCACTTCAAGCAGCGTCTGAATGCTGTAGTCCACGGTGGGCTCGACCAGCTCCAGCGTGTCGTAGAACTTCATGCCGTCGCTCTTGCCGCCGCTCATGCGGCAGAACACAAGAGCCTGTCCACGGCTCTGCTCCAGTTCCACGATGGCCTGATCGAGAAGCAAGAAGGTGTCCTGCACCTGCTGACGCTCGCTGCGTGCTGCAACACCCGCTCCCACCGCCAGCACCAGACCCGCCAGCACCGCGATGATTCCGATCACCACCAGCAGCTCCACCAGCGTGAAGGCGCGACGCGCCCCGTGCATGATGGAACGCGCAGCGCGCATCAGGGGCCGGTCTCCACGATGTTGTCCTCGTTCACGTTGATCTCCTTGCGAGGACCGCTGAAACCGATGCGGCGCGTGAGATCCGCCTTCTTGTCGGGGCCGTAGCTCAACAGCGCGAACTCCGCGGCGCGAAGTCGGCGGGTGCTGCTGCGGTCCTTGCCGTTCATGGTGCCGTCGGTTGCCATGTCCGGGTTCTCGTCGTCCAGCGCCTCGCGCGCGGCCTCGGCCTTGTCCACGAAATCCGCCTCGTCGGCGCGGGTTGGACGCAGCGCGAAGAAGTCGCCCAGATCGAATCGGGTGCCGTCGGTGCTTGGGTCGGCCGAACTTGGCGTCATGTTCATGTAGCCGCGGCGGTAGTAGCGGATCGGCTGGCCCCAGTAGTCCAGGATGCACTTGGGGTACATGTCGAAGTTGGGGTCACCATCGGTGGCGCGCACGATGTCCGGCTCGCCGTCGGCCTTCAGACCCTTGATGCCGCCGATCGCGCTGGCGTCCTTGAGTTCGAGGTACGGGCCGAACACCTTGCCCTGCAGGTTGGGCTGGCAGCGCAGGATGTTGGCGGAGTCGTCGTTGCCCTTTTCGTTGGCGGAGGCGGTGATGGCCACGCGACTCGGCAGCGCCAGGTTGCGGCTGACGAACAGGCCCGTGCCGAACTTGCCGCCGGTGTAGTTGCTGCTGGCACTCGCGCCCGTGACGTCCTGCACCGAAACCGGCGTCAAGCACGCACCCCACGCTCCATCCATGCCCGGCGAACGGATGCCCTCGCGCGGAACCTCGCGCTGACCCTGCTTGGGCGCGGCAGGCGGAATGTCGGGAAGCGTGCCGCAGATGCCGTAGCCGTCACAGGAGCGATCGCCGTATCCGATCAGGTACTCCGCCGGCGTGGTGACGCTGTTCCACTTCTGCAGCGCCTTGCTTTCGCCGCTGTTCCACTGGTCGGTCTTGCGCTGGCTGCTGCTGTTGGTGCGCGACTTGGCGGGCGGCAGCAGCACATCGCGCATCCATCCAAGCTGGCCCTGCGTGCTGGCACTGGCGCTGCTGCTCCAACCCAGCACCGCCGAACCGCCGGTGGCCACCAGCTGCTTGGGGTCGCCAAGCACCGGCGGGTAGTAGCCATGGTCCGCGTTGAAGCGCGCCAGCGCCTGCGCCATCGAGCTCATCAGGAAGCGCGTGTTGGTCATCTGGCCGCGACGCGTGGCAGCGCTGATGCCCACGATCAGCAGGCCCGCCAGCACCGCGATGATGCCGATGGTGACCAGCAGCTCGATCAGCGTGAAGCCGGCGCGGCGCATCACTTCTTGCCTCCGCCCGACACGCTCTCGATCATGCTGACCAGCGGCAGGAACAGCGCCAGCACGATGCCGCCGATGATGCCACCGAGGATGATCACCATGAAGGGCTCGAGCAGGCTGAGCAGGCTGCCCACGGCCACATCGACCTCTTCATCGTAGTTGTCGGCGATCTTGGTGAGCATCACGTCCATGTCGCCGGTCTCTTCGCCCACGTCGATCATGTTCACCACCAGCGAGTCCACCACCTTGCTCTCGCGCAGCGGCACGGCGAACGCCTCGCCCTCGCGGATGCTGTCGTGCACGCGGTTCAGCGCCTTCTCGAAGACGTAGTTGCCGCAGGTGTCGCGGGTGATCAGCACCGCCTCCAGGATGGGCACACCCGCGCTCACCAGCGTGCCCAGCGTGCGCGTGAAGCGCGCCACCACGGTCTTGCGCGTGAGATTGCCGATGCCCGGCAGCTTCAGGATCACGATGTCGAAGGCCGCACGACCGATGGGCGTCTTCCGGATCAGCTTGAAGGTGAAGAAGATGGCGAACGGCGCGATCATGACCCAGACCACGCCGGGCACGGCCTGATCCTTGCTTGACGATCCCGCGATCCACTTGCTGCTGTCGATCAGGAACACCGTGGGCGCCGGCAGCTTCACGCCGAAGTCCTTGAAGATCTCCTGGAACTTCGGGATGACGAAGTACATGATGCCCGTCACGATCGCGATGGCGATGCTGATGACGCAGGCGGGATAGATGAGTGC
>RFQW01000335.1 GCA_009924765.1 Planctomycetota bacterium
TGCTGCGGCAACCCTGCTTCCAGCATGTCGTAGGAACCCTTCTCCGCGGATCGTGCCGTCACGGTTCCCGACAGATCGAGGCATGTGTGCCCCTGCATCCACTGGTGCAGGCTCCACGCCACGGGTGCCTGCAACTGCGGTGCCTGCGGTTCAAGCACGCTGCACAGACGCTGGCTGAACCACGCGGCGGCAGGCTCCAGTTGCAGTTGATCGATTGTGCAGGGCGATTGCGTCATGCGCGCACCCCCGATTTGAGTGGCGGCAGGATCGCGTCGAACGCCTGCAGCAACGTGCGCGAAGGCTGCCACGTCCATGTGCCCTGCGAACCGCAGTCCGGGCTCATGCCTCGCAGGAACAGGTACGCCACGCCACCGATGGTGGGCTTGGTGCCCGACTTCCAGCCACGCGAAGCGAGCCACCGCGTGAGCATGACCGCGTACAGCGCCGCCTGGAGCGGATACAGCTCGTCCGCCATCGCGTGATGCAGGGCATCGGGCGCGTAGGCCGCGGCCTGATCGCCCACGAAGTTGGTCTTGTAGTCGTAGATGAACCACTGGCCCCCGCTCTCCACGGCCAGATCGATGCTGCCCACCAGCGATCCCAGACGTTCCCTCACATCTCCACGCCTCAAGGCTGCCGCCACACGATCGCTCCACGGCGCATCCTCGGCACGCATGATCTCGGCGAGTTTGGCCGCGGCACCTTGCCACGGCAGCGCCACGTTCAGCTCACGCAGGCATTGCTGCGGCCGCTGCGCGACTTCGGCCACCGAGGGAATGTCGGCATGACCAGTCGGTGCCGCCAGTGCGCCTTGCAACGCCTGCGCAAGCCCATGCAGCGCCGCGTCCGACTTCACCGGCAGGCCCACCGCGTTCTGCCGCAACGCTTCATGCAATGGCGCGACATCGGTCAGCGGCGCGAGCGACGCGAAGGCGGCGGCATCGGCAAGCGCGTCGTGCACCAGCGTGCCCAGCGCCGCGCCGCCCGGACCCACATCGCGCAGCGCCGCGTCCATGATGGTCACGGGCTCGCGTGGTCCCTCCTGCGAGGGCGCTGCGCCGGCGTCCACGTCGCGCTCCTCGCGATCGCCGTTTGCATGGTGCTTCACGCTTGAAAGCGACGTGAAACTCAGCGTGACGGAGCGGTCCGCGATGGTGGGCATGGGCCTCGGCGGCTCAAGTTCAAGGGGATGCGCCGCACCAGCCGCTGGCACCGGACCAGGATCAAGCGGCAGCACGACCACGCTGCCGCCGCTGGTGGATGCCAGGGCATGCAGATCGCTCACCGCATGCGGTGTCTCCAGCCGCGCCTCGGTGGTGGCGACCGCTTCCTGGATCGTGTCGTCCTTGCGTGCATGCAGCAGCTGCGCCAGCGGCGACGCCGCGGCCTTGGCGTTCGGCATCCACGACGCCCGCGTCACGAATCGCGCGCGGGTGAGGCCCACATACAGCAGTCGACGCGCCTCGGCCGCATCGCCATCCTCCTTGGGTGGCAGCATGAATGTGGGCAGCCACACCACGCCGAAGGTGAGGCCCTTGCTGCCGTGCAGCGTCATCACCTGCACCGCATCCATGCCGCCAATCGAGCGACAGAGCGACTCCTCGCCACTGGCGGAATCATGCACGCGTTGCGCCAACCAGTTGGCCAGCGCATGCACCGTGCCCACGCCCCCGCACTGCGCGCGCTCCAGTTCTTCCACCACATGGTCGAAGTCGGTCGCCAGCCGCTCGCCATCGGAGCACGCCAGCATGTCGGCGCGACCATGCGCGGGCACGCCGCGCGTCACCAGCGTGCGGAGCGCGGCACCGATGCCCTGCGTGCCCACGCGTTCCCCCGCCTCTCGCAATGCCTGCACCCACTTGTCCGGTGCGTCGAGCGCGTCGCGCGCACGCAATCCGGCGCAGCACCCCGCCAAGGCACCAAGCGCCGAGGCGCGGTCCCACGGACGGGCCATGGCGGCAAGAAGGCGCAGCACATCCGCAGCAGCGTCGCTCTTCCACACCTGCTGCTGGTCCAGCACGATCACCGGAACACCCAAGGCCTGCAGTGCATCGGCCACCGTGCGGCCCTGCCAGTGCTGGTGACACAGCACGGCGAAATCGCCGGGGCACAGTGGACGCCGGAAGGTGGAACCATCCGGATGCGTCTCATCGATCTGCCATCCGGCACGAAGTTCGGCCGCGATCGCGCGCGCCGTCAATGCAAGCATGTCGTTGGCATCGGTGCCGTCCGTGACATGAAGGGCGAGGCCAGGCGCCTGGCCCGCAGGTCCGTGGATGCGCGGCGCGGGGTAGGCGCTCCGCACCTGCATCGCCGGAATGTCGGAACGCAGGAACGGCTGTTCCACCGCGTAGAGATGCTGCACACCGTGGATCAACGCAGGGTCGCTGCGCCAGCTCACGTCGAGGCAGTACCAGGGCTTGGTGCAGCGATTGCGAAGCGCCACGTACGAGTCGACATCCGCATTGCGGAAGGCGTAGATCGACTGCTTGGGATCGCCCACCAGGATCAGTCGATGCGTGGGCGACTCGGCGAAGGCGCGCTGCAAGATGCCTGCCTGCACCGGATCGGTGTCCTGCACCTCGTCCACGATCACCACCTCGAAGCGCTCGCGCAGGGCGCGCATCATGGCGCCGGAATCATCGAGCACGGCATCGCGCAATCGCGTGATCAGGTCGTCGAACACCAGCGTGCGCGTGGCGGCCCGGTGGGCAAGCAGCCGGCGCAGTGCG
>RFQW01000336.1 GCA_009924765.1 Planctomycetota bacterium
GCACTGCTGATACCAACGAGAAGATTGTTTCGCATGTTCGATTCCTTTGGGGCCATGCCCCGAAAGCGCCCACCTCCCAGGTGGACAAGTGACAACCTGAACCGCAGGTCAGCGGCCTCGCTCCTTGAACACGCTGGCCAACGCGCCCAGCGCTTGATTGGGTTGGTGATGCGCCGCACTCCCCGTGCATGCGCATTCCGACCTCACGTATAGAAACGCAATTCCCCCCCCCGCCCGTCACACGTTCGCGGGATATTTCTGAATTTGCACGGACAACCCCGTTTCCATCGTTTCACGGGGGTTGCGTGGGGCGAGCGACATGGCGCACACGAACACGCGTGCGGTTCACGACTGGCGTGCCACACCAGCCGCGGCGCCTGCGGGCAGTACCTTGCCCGCCATGCGCATCGTGGCAGGCATGGATGAAGCCGGTTACGGCCCGTTGCTGGGGCCGCTGGTGGTGTGCTGCTGGGCCATCGAGGTGCGCGACGCCGACAGCGACGCCACCGACCTGTGGTCGCGCCTGGCCACCGCCGTGTGCCGACGCCCCAACGACAAGAAGGGCCGCATCGCCATCGACGACTCGAAGACGCTGAAGGGCTCGAAGGATGCCGCCGCGCATCCGCTGCGTCATCTGGAGCGCGGCGCGCTGGCTGCACTCGGCGCCATGCTTGCCGGCGAAGGCGGCGTGCCGATTCCAGAGACCGAAGACGCACTGCTGCAACGCGTGAGCCTGGATGCTGCTCCCAGCCTGCCGTGGTACGCGCACACGGCACCCGCGGCGCTTCCACTGTGTCACGAACGCGATGCGCTGGCGCTGGCCGCCAACCGCCTGCGCGTGGCGTGTGATCACGCCGGGCTTCGACTGCTCGGCTGCCGTGCCGTGATGGTGGAACCACAGGAACTCAACCGCATCGCCGGCGCCGCGGGCAGCAAGGGTGCGGTGAACGGCTGGGCCGCGATGCGCCTTGCGTGCAAGCTGCGCGCCACGCATCCCGATGCCGACATCGACCTTGCGTGCGATCGCCACGGCGGCCGCACGCGCTATCGCGAGGAACTGGCGCGCGCCTTCCCAGATGCCATGGTGCGCGTGCTTGGCGAAAGCGAACAGGCAAGTCACTACGAACTGCGCGAAGGTCGCGGCTCGCTGCGCGTGCACTTCGAGACCGAGGCCGACGCGCGCCATCTGCCGGTGGCGCTGTCGAGCATGACCGCAAAGTACCTGCGCGAACTTCGCATGGCCCGCCTGAACGCTTTCTTCGCGGAGCGGCTGCCCGGTCTGGCCCCCACCGCGGGCTATGTGCAGGACGGACGGCGGTTTCTGGCGGAAATCGAGCCCCTGCTGGCCTCGGCCGGGGTGCAGCGCGACGCGCTGGTGCGGGCGGTGTAAGCGGCAACCTTGGGCGTTCCAACCCTTGACCTGCCCCCCGGCCTTTCCCTAACCTGCCCGATCCTCGGCTCTTCCGCGCGATGAACGCATCGCCGGCCGGGTGCACACCACGTTCTGCAAGGAAACAGCCCCTCACGGGGCACGCGAGCACGCCATGGCCATTGATCTCACCAAGGTCCGAAACATCGGAATCTGCGCCCACATCGACGCCGGCAAGACCACGGTCACCGAGCGCGTCCTCTTCTACACGGGCAAGATCCACCGCATGGGCGAAGTGCACGAAGGCACCGCCACCATGGACAGCCTCGAGGAAGAGCAGAAGCGCGGCATCACCATCCAGAGCGCGGCAACCACCTGCCCCTGGAACTACAACGGCGTCGAGTACAAGGTGAACCTGATCGACACCCCCGGCCACGTGGACTTCACCATCGAGGTGGAGCGCTCGCTGCGCGTGCTTGACGGCGCCGTGGCGGTGTTCGACGGCAAGGAAGGCGTGGAAGCCCAGAGCGAGACCGTGTGGCGCCAGGCTGACCGCTACGGCGTGCCGCGTCTGTGCCTGATCAACAAGATGGACAAGATGGGCGGCGACTTCGACTACAGCTTCGCCAGCATCAAGGCCCGCCTGGGCGCCAACGCCATTCCGGTGCAGTGCCCGGTCGGCAACGGCAACGACTTCAAGGGCGTCATCTGCCTGATGCGCATGAAGGCCATGTACTGGGTGACCGAGGAGCAGGGCAACAACATCACCGAGGGCGAGATTCCCGCCGAGCACCGCGAGAAGGCCGAGATGTACCGCGCGATGATGGTGGAGAAGATCTGCGAGCTCGACGACGCGCTCACCGAGAAGTTCCTCGTCGACCCGAACACGATCACCGTGGATGAACTGAAGGCGGCGCTGCGCAAGGGCACCATCGCCCTGAAGTGCTTCCCCGTGCTCTGCGGCAGCGCGCTGAAGTACGTGGGCATCCAGAAGGTGCTCGACTCCGTGGTCGACTACCTGCCCTGCCCCACCGAGCGCCCCGACGTGGAAGGCGTGGATCCGAAGGACATCACCGTGAAGATGAGCCGTCCGCACAGCGACAAGGCTCCGTTCAGCGCCCTGGTGTTCAAGGTGGTGAGCGACGTGGCCGGCAACCTGACCTACCTGCGCGTGTACTCCGGCACGCTGGGCAAGGGCATGCGCGTGCTGAACCCCGGCAACGGCAAGAAGGAAAACGTCAGCCGTCTGTACGAGATGCACGCGCAGAACCGCACCGCGCTGGACGAGACCGGTTGCGGTCAGATCGTGGCCGTGGTGGGCCTGAAGGATTCGTACACCGGCGACACGCTGTGCGA
>RFQW01000337.1 GCA_009924765.1 Planctomycetota bacterium
GCTTCGGATGGCGGCTCACCTTGCTGCGCACAGCGAGGGCCTTGGCCGAAGCGGCCGGAATCGCGCCACCCAGGTTCTTCACCAGGTTGGCCACGGTCAGGCTGGGCTGGGCGCCCTTGGCGAACCAGTGCTGCACGCGATCCATGTCGAAATGCACCTGCTTGCCTTCGGGACCGGTGGGGTCGTACCAGCCCAGCTCCTCGATCACGGCGCCGTCACGTGGGGCGCGCTTGTCGGTGGCGCAAAGGCGATAGAACGGCTTGTGGATTCGGCCGAAACGCTTGAAACGCAGAACAACCATTGGGGTACCTCGTCAGCCGCCTTCTCGGGACGCGTCGACCACCTTGGTCGACTCGCCATCCCGGGTGCCGGTTGGGCGACCCCTTTCGGAGCCACCGTGCCGGTCACCTTTGAACGGGCAGGTGCGAATCGACGAGTGTAGCGGAACCCGGGCGACCTTCCAAGGGGTGGGTCGGCGGGGGTTTCAGCCCACCCACAGGCTGACCTTGGTGGCCCATTCCACGCTCCACAGGCGGCACAGGCGCTCGATGGGGGCGAACAGGCCCAGCATGCCGCAGGCGAAGATGGCGATCCAGCCGAACTGCTGCATCTGCGGGCCTTCAAGCACGGGTCGCAGGGGGGCGATCAGGCCGGCGAACACCTTGCTGCCATCGAGTGGCGGGAAGGGCAGCATGTTGAAGAAGGCCAGGAACAGGTTCAGCCACCCGCCGGTGAGCAGGAACAGCTGCACATTCTCGTGCTGGGTAGTGCCCACCGGGCCCTTCACCGCCCACACGCCGAGCGCGGTGAGGCTGATGAAGGCGAGCAGCACGTTCATGGCGGGTCCGGCCGCGCTCACCAGCACATCGCCCATGCGACCCATGCGGAAGCGGAAGGGCGACACGGGCATCTGGCCCCACGCGAAACCGACGGCGGCGAAGAAGATCAGCGATGTGGGACCCATGTGCACGAGCGGGTTGAAGTTCATGTGACCCGCCGCGCGCGGCGTGTCGTCGCCCTGCCACAGTGCGGTCCATCCATGCGCCAGTTCGTGCAGCATCACGCTGACCAGCACCCAGAACACCCAGCTGGCCAGCAGCACGGGGCTGCGCTCCCACAATTCATGCATCCACCATCCGCTCATGCGCGCAGCATAGGTGCGTGCGCGTCAGGATGCGTAGGTGACTTCGCCTGCCTGCATGCACCATCGCACGCGCGGCGGATCGGTGACCCAGTTGCAGCGGAATGGGTCGCGATCGAGCGACACCAGATCCGCGGAGAGTCCGGTGGCCAGCCGGCCGGTGCGTCCGTTGCAGCGCAGGCAGCGCGCGGCGTCGATGGTGAAGGCGCGCAGGGCGGTTTCAGGTGACACGTTGTCCTGGGGGCGGCACACGTCGCCGTTGGCATCCAGGCCCGTGATGGCCGCACGCATGCCAGCGATCGCGTCGGGCGGCACGATGGGCCAGTCGCTGCCGAAGGCCAGCATGGCGCCCGCTTCCTGCAGCGCACGGAACGGGAAGAAGCGGTCCATGCGTTCGGCGCCAAGCGCGCGTTCGGCGCCGGGTGCGTCGTGGAACTTGTGCAGCGGCTGCATGCTGGCCCAGCGGCCCTTCATGCGCGGCAGGTCGTCAGGGTGCACGGTCTGTGCATGCTCGATGCGCAGCGCTTCGCGGGCGGGCACGCCGCGCAACTCCGACGCGTCGGCGGCATCCAGCACCGCGCGCAGGGCCGCATCACCGATGGCATGCAGGCTCATGCTGAAGTCGCGGCGCAGACCTTCGCGCAGCCACTCCGCCAGCACGCCACGCTCGGCCAGCTCCATGAACAGGCCACAATCGTTGGGCGCATCGGCGTAGGGCTGCAGCATGCGTGCGGTGCGGCTGCCCAGCGTGCCATCCACGAAGGTCTTGAAGCCGATGATGCTCAGCATCTCGTCGCGGGGCACGCAGTTGAACAGGTTCCAGTCGAGCGGCCAGTCGCGATCAAGCAGCGTGGTGCGGATGCGAAGGCGCAGCTCGCGGCGCAGCGGGTCGAGCGCCTCCACCAGGTCGCGCGCGTACTCCATGCTGCCCACGGTGGCGATGCCATGCGCGGCCAGATGGCGCGATGCGGCGCGCAGGCCTTCGCGTCGCTCGGCGATCGTGGGTTCGGGCACGCAGGGCTTGGCCCACTTCCACGCCGCCTGCTCAAGGAACAGGCCGGTTGGCTGGCCGTTTGCATCGCGTTCCACGCGGCCGCCGGGTGGGTCGGTGCGCAGGTCGAAGCGTGTGGCCACGCGAGCCAGCGCGGCGCGATTCAGCACGCAGGCGTGTTGATCCATGCGCCAG
Source organism: Planctomycetota bacterium (assembly GCA_009924765.1). Lineage (GTDB taxonomy): Bacteria > Planctomycetota > Phycisphaerae > Phycisphaerales > SM1A02 > SYAC01. Next base: position 2,328 of record RFQW01000337.1, read on the forward strand.
GCGATGGCGGGGCGGTCGCCGCAGGCGTCAAGCCATTCGGCCGTGGGCATGTCGCCACCCCAGCGCGACTGGTCCCAACCGTTGGCCTTCAGCCAGCGCTCTGGAGGCAGTGCGGCGTGTGCGTCGGCGATGGCCTTGGTGAACTGCTCGCGCGAACCGACCTGCGCGAGGTGGATCTCGCCGAGCGAAAGTCCGCCCAGCGTGAGATGCACATGCGTGTCGATGAACGCTGGGCCGACCCACGGGCCGCCATCGAGTTCGCGATCGGCTGCACCGGCGTCGAAGGACTCGATGCGGCCGTCGGCGATCACCAGCGAGCGTGCATTGGCATCGGCGGTGTCCGCGGTCCAGATCTTCTCGGCGCGCACGCGAAGTCGAGGCATGCAGCTATCGTAGAG
>RFQW01000338.1 GCA_009924765.1 Planctomycetota bacterium
CGGCGAAGCCGTGCTGCAGCAACCATCTCCACCGCCGCGAAGCGCCTGACCACCTCGGACTGAACGAGGCTGCACGGTTGTCCATCCATCCAGAGGGGAGTGGCCGCGCTGTGGCGTGGCCCCTCCATGGAGTCTTGGCATGTCGTTTCGCGTCGGAACATCTCGCGCACACGGTTTCACCATCGTCGAGTTGCTGGTGGTGTTGGCCGCCATCGCGTTGCTGCTGGGTCTGCTGGTTCCCGTGCTTGGTCACGTGAGCGAGCGCACCCGCAGCCTGCGATGCCTGGCCAACCTGCGCTGCATCGGGCAGGCGGTGTCGCTGTACTGCGAGGGGCAGAAGGGGCAGTTTCCACTGTCGAGCCATGCTGCGCGCAGCCTGGTGAGCGACAGCGCGTGGCTGCAGTCGCTGCAGAACTTCGGGGCCACGCCCGAGGTTCGGCTCTGCCCCTCCGATCCCGACCGCGCCGCCAAGGCCACCTCGTACGCCACCAACGAGCACTTCGAGCCGCTCACGCCTGGCATCGACTTCAATCCGGTCACCAAGGCGCCCATCGCGGGCGGCCGAACGGTGGCGTATCGGAAGTTGAGCAGTCTGGCACGACCGGCCGCGGTGATCTACGCGTACGAGCCCGAAGGCAACGGCACCATCGATCACCTGAACACGCATTCCATTCCCAGCGCTTCGGCGCTGGAGAAGATGCTGGCGGTGAAGCGCCATGACGGCGCGGCGAACTACCTGTTCGCCGATGGGCATGCGGCCACCTGGGTGTGGAGCGACCTGGCAGCCTCGTTCAGTCCACAGCGCAATCCATTCGATCCCGCCACGGCGCGCGAAGCGCCGTGATGGTCCGTGATTCATGACAGGATGCGCGTGCATCCTGTCTCGCACTGCAACGAAAGGCCTGAAGATGCGACGCTCGCAAACCTGTGCCGCGGTCATGTGCACTATGGTGTTCGGCAACACCGTGGCGCTGGCACACAACCACATCACCGTCGACAGCGTCGGCGGCAGGATCGTGGTGCGCGCCGGCTACTACGGCGACGAGGGCGGCTTTGCCATCGATCCCACCGGACGCCTGCTGGCGGACGGCAAGATCGCCGTCTATCCCGTGCCCGACGCACTCACGTCGGGGCCACTGGTTGGATGGAAAGCCGGCGACGAGATCCTGCTCACCAGCGATTTCTTCGCCACCACCGGTCGCTTGAACGGCGGTCACTTCCACTTCGAGATCGCGTCGGTGACGCCGTTGAACGGCGGGCCCGGCACGCTTGCGTGGGGTGATTTCGACGCCAACTGGGACTTTCAGCCTTCCGCAAGCAGTGCGGGCGCCACACGTGAGGCACGTTCGTTCGACGTGCACTTCGCGGGCCATGACCACGATCAGGGCTACGCCTTCAGCGCCGACGGTCTGTACGACGTGTCGCTGGTGGCGTGGGATTCGAACGGTGTGTACGCCGATGCCGCTCCGGTCACGATCCGGTTCCAGGTGGGGCAGGCCTCTGCCTGCGTGTTCGCGGATCTGGACTGCAGCGGAGCGGTGGACATGGGCGACGTGGCGCTGATCCTGCTGGACTACGGTCCATGCGCGGGATGCGACGCGGATCTCGATGGCAACGGCTCCGCGGATTTCGGAGACGTGGCTCTTGCGCTGCTCTCGTTCGGCTGATTCGACTGGTTCACGCGTCGGCGCGGCGTTGCCGCACCGGCGATCCTGATCTGCGCATTCACATCCGTTTCCAAGGAGTGACACATGTCACGCATTGCACTCGTTCCCGTCCTCTCCCTTTCGGCCCTGTTCGCCTCGACCGCCTTCGCTCACGTGGGCTACGGCGGTCGCGACTTTGGAACCCTGGGCAGCAACGCGGTGTCCATCACCAACCAGACCGTGAGCGGCAGTTTCGGCTGGGCCGACGCCACCGACAGCGACTGGGGCGACAGCCACCGTGGCCGCTTCTACCGTTTCACGCTCACCGCGCCTGCTTCGGTGGCGATCACGGCGCAGCGCAACAGCCTGGGCTCCGGTACGCAGGGGCTGTTCCTTCCCGCGTTCTCGCTGTATCGCGGACTTGGCCAGTTGGCACCTGAAGCGGGCGGTCACGATTTCAGCGACCTGTCGCTGGCGTCGCGGCCCGTTGGCACCGAGGGATCCACGCGCGCGTTGGCGGATTGGTCCATCGGAAACGACACCACCTACAACGTCGCGGGCGATCCGAACAGCGGCGTGAAGTATGCCGCGCGTCTTGCGTACTTCACCTACATCGGTCACGCCGCGGATGGCACCTCTGCCAACTTCGGCAACGCCGCGGGCATCAACGGCGACGGCGTGGCGGACGGATTCGTCACGGCCACCTTCGCCAATCTTGCGGCGGGTGACTACTCGGTGTGGGTCGCTGGCGCCAACTACGCCGCGCAGCAGGTGGAGGGTCCGTCGATCTTCCCGACCTACGGCGTGTCGGTGACCGTGGGTGTGGTGCCCGCTCCGGCCGCAGCAGCGATGCTGGGTCTGGCGGGCTTGCTGAAGCGTCGTCGCGGCGCCTGATTCGGTTGCATGCACATCACCGGAGGCGGCCGCACCGGCGGTCGCCTCCGGCTTTCTTTCGCGCCTGCCGAAGGTGGTCTAGCATCTGCGCCCCACGGAGACCCACCCATGAACCTGTTCGAACCACTTCGCGTCGGTCCACTCACGCTTCCCAACCG